>JAIMAL010000015.1 GCA_023511995.1 Burkholderiales bacterium | reverse complement strand
TGGGCTCGTCGCCCGTGCGCGAATCTGCTCGAAACCCGGCTCGCCATCATCGCGCGCCCTAATGACAAATCTGGGTTGAAGCCCCTGGCAATCAGCCCGCCAGGCCCTGCTGGCCGAGGAAGCGGTGCAGGATCTCCAGTCGCACGCGGCTGTCGTTCATTTCCAGCATGCTCTGCTTGGCGCCCAGTTTGAGGGGCAGCACCTCGGCCAGGCGATAGCCCAGCCACACCGCATCGTCATAGGCAAAGGGCGGCTCGAAGCGCTCCTCCCCCACCTGCCGCATGAT
The DNA here is from genome assembly GCA_023511995.1 of Burkholderiales bacterium. Lineage (NCBI taxonomy): Bacteria > Pseudomonadati > Pseudomonadota > Betaproteobacteria > Burkholderiales > Burkholderiales bacterium. The sequence continues at coordinate 67,612 of JAIMAL010000015.1, read as the reverse complement.
GGCCCGCAGCACGCCGGCGCAGGCGGCATGCTCGGCGGGCAGGGGCAGCGCCGGCTCCACCGGCAAAAGCCTCACCTTCGCCCGCACCAGGCCGTCGGCCTCGATGCGGCTTTCCAGGATCTGGAAACGCTGGCCGCCCACCGCCTTTAGGCGCAGCACCCCCACTTCCTGCATGTCCCAGTCGGTGATGCGTGCCGTGCAGCCCACGCTGTGGGGGACGGCGGCTTCCCCCACCTCCCGGCCTTCGCGGATCAGGCACACGCCGAAGGGCCGATCCTCGCTGAGGCACTGTTTGGTCATGCCCACATAACGGGGCTCGAAGACGCGCAGGGTGAGCAGCCCACCGGGGAAGAGCACGGTATGGAGGGGAAAGAGGGGCAGCTCGAAGGGCGTGCCCTGGGCGGTTTCCTGCAGGTAGTCCACGATGCGGTCTCGCAGTCGGCGCAGCATGTCAGGTCTCGCTTTCGCCCCACCGCGGCATGAGCTGATGGGGCACGGCGAGCTGATCCAGCACGCGCGCGACGACAAAATCCACGAGATCCTGCACGGTTTGGGGGTGATGGTAAAAGCCGGGATTGGCAGGAAGGATAACGACACCCAGCCGGGCAAGCTTGAGCATATTTTCCAGGTGGAGGGCGGAAAGGGGCGTCTCCCGCGGCACCAGGATGAGCCGCCGGCCCTCCTTGATCACCACGTCCGCGGCACGTTCGATGAGGTTGTCGCACAGGCCGCTGGCGATTGCCGCCAGGGTGCCCATGGTGCAGGGACAGACCACCATGGCATCCGGCGGGTTGGAACCCGAGGCCACCGGCGCGAACCATTCCTCCCGGCCAAAGACCACCAGTTGCCCGGGCTCTGCGCCATAGCGTTCGGCGAGGAACTGCTGCAGCTCCTGGGGGCGCGGCGGCAGCGTAAGCTTAAGTTCCTGCCGCGCCGTGATCTGGGCCACCTGGGAGACGAGCAACTGCACCCGGCAGGAGGCGGCCAGCAGGCATTGCAGAAGACGCAGGGCGTAGGCCATGCCGGAGGCGCCAGTCAGGGCGAGGGTGATGGTCTTCATGGGGTTTGGCTTTCCGTTTTTTCGCTCTCCGGCGGGGCTTTTTCCCCTTCCCGCCGCCGGGCTTTCACCAGTGTGCACAAATGGCGCTCAAAGGCATCGCCCACGGTGTCCGGAATGATGGGCGTGCCCTCCTTTTCCGCTTCCGGCACGTATTCCAGGGTGGTGCCATCGGCGGCGTAATAGAGGTAGCTGATGAGGCGCAGGGTGTGCTGGCCGCAATGGATGCGCTCGCGCATGAGGGCCCAGGCGACGGGCCGCCCCTTCACCGGCTGCGGCCTCGCGAAGACCACCTTTTTCCAGTAGGTGACCTCCTCGCCCTCGATCACCAGTTTGCTGCGATCGTAGAAATACTGGTCCTCCCCTGCAAGGGGCAGGCGCACCCAGTCGGCGGCCGGCGCCGGGCCCGCCAGGAGGAGGAGCAGGAGGGTGATGGCAGCCCGCCTCATGCCGGCGCCTGCTCCCCTTGCGCAAGCCGGCCCAGCAGCACCGATGCGATGATTCCGTTGACCGCCCCGAATACCAAGGCTGCCAGCAGAAAAAGCGGCAGCAGCGCAGCCACCGGGACATGGGGCATGAGCCAGTAACAGACCACCGCAAGCTGGGCGCCCATATGGGCGCCGGCGGCAAGGACGCTGTGGCTCACCGGCCCGAACCAGGTGGCCGGCAACGCGCGGGCGGGCAGCAGTGCTGCCAGGGCCGCCACCGCGCCAGCCAGACTCAGGACGAAAGGGGGGGAGAGGAAGGTGCCGGCGAGGATCGCCCCCGCCACCACCCGCAACAGCGAAACCCAGGCGGCGACCCGCCAGCCGAAGCGGTCCAGCACTACCAGGGTGACGATGTTGGCAAGCCCCGGCTTGATGCCCGGCAGCGGCGAGGGAATGGCGCCCTCGGCCACCGACAGGCCCACTGCCACGCTGGCAAGCCAGGCGATGCGCCGGTCTTCATCCGTGACAGCGAGGGTGACTTTCATGATCTCCTGGTGTGGCGACATCAGGGTCTGCGCGGGGCTTGATGCGCCTGCCCCATGGATCAATAGACGAGGGAATCGAAACGGCGCTTGCTGCCCACAAGCTCCACGCTCACCTGGTTGGGCAGACAGAGGGCGATGTCGCCGGCGTGGCTGAGCCAGCCCTGGCGCACGCAGAGCTGCCGCGGGCCGGGATCGGCGGCGACGCGAACGCGTCCGGCCTCCACTTCGATCACGCTCACCCCCAGGGGACCCTGGGCGAGGATGCGTCGCGGCGCCGCCAGGTCCACTTCGGCCACCACTTCACCCCCTGCGCGCACCACGGCGCGCCGGGGCACATCGCCGCCCAGCTGGGCTAAGCCCAGGGCCAGCACTCCGGTCAGGCCGCCGGCGAGGATCAGCCAGTCGCCTAAACGCACATGGGAGAGGAGATTCATGGCGCAAGCGCCCGATGCCGGATGAGCACCTGGTATTCGCCGCGGAAACGCTCGGCCAGCCGTTCGGCGAAATACACCGAACGATGCTGGCCACCGGTGCAACCAATGGCCACGGTGAGATAGGCGCGGTTGTCCCGCACGAAGCAGGGCAGCCATTTCTCCACGAAATAGCGGATGTCGGCGAGCATGCCGATGGCGCTGTCCTGCTTTTCCAGGAATTCGATCACCGGGGCATCGAGGCCGGTCAAGGGGCGCAGCCGGGGATCGTAATAGGGGTTGGGCACACAGCGCACGTCGAAGACGAAATCCGCATCCAGCGGCAGCCCGTGCTTGAAACCGAAGGATTCGAACAGCAGCGTCAGCCGGGAGCGGTCCAGGGCGAGAAAATCCTTGATCCAACTGCGCAGGGTGTTGGGCGACAGCTCGCTGGTGTCGATGTGGTGACCCAGCTCGCCGATGGCTTCCAGGGCTTCGCGTTCTGCTTCCACGCATTCGGTGAGGGTGCGCCTGCCATCGGAGAGGGGATGGCGGCGCCGCGTTTCGCTGTAGCGCTTGACCAGGGTTTCGGTGTTTGCTTCCAGGAAAAGCACGCGCACGTCGATGCCCTGATGGCGCAGCAGATTCACCTGTTGCGGCAACTGCGACAGGGTCTGTCCGGTACGGGCATCGATGCTGATCGCCACCTGGCTGCGCCCCTGTTCGTTGAGCAGCTCGATGAGCTGGGGCAAGAACTCCACCGGCAGATTGTCGACGCAATAATAGCCGGCGTCCTCCAGCACATTGAGGGCGATGCTCTTGCCGGAGCCGGACAGGCCGCTCACCAGGATGACCTGTATCACTTTTCTCCGTCGTCCCTTTGGCTTGCCCGAAGGTACTGGTCGTGCCGCTCCAGGAACTGCTGGGTGCTGCTGATGCCGCGCAGCTGCAGGATGTGGCTGCGTACCGCCACCTCCACCAACACCGCGATGTTGCGCCCGGCCGCCACCGGCAGGCGTGCCTTGGGAATCGCCACACCGAGGATTTCCTCCACTTCCTGCTGCATCTGCAGGCGATCGTAGCCCGCGCTGTGGATGTCGGCGGGATGTTCCAGATGGACGATGAAGCGCAGTGTCTTTTTTGGTTTCACCGCCACTTCGCCGAACAGGGCGCGGATGTTGAGGATGCCCAGGCCACGCACCTCGATGAAATCCTGGAGCAGGGAGGGGCAGCGTCCCTCCAGGGTGTCCGGGGAGGCCTGATAGACCTCCACCACGTCGTCGGCAATCAGCCGGTGGCCGCGGCTGATGAGTTCCAGGGCGAGCTCACTCTTGCCGATGGCAGACTCGCCGGTGATGAGGACGCCAATCCCCATCACCTCCATGAAGACGCCGTGCAGGGTGACGCATTCCGCCAGGGTCTTGCTCAGATAGTGCTGGAGAAGCTGCATCAGCCGCGGGCTTTCCTGCGGTGTGGTGAAGAGGGGTGTTTCCGTGCGGTTGGCGGCATCCAGCAGCACCTGGGGCACGGCTTCGTTGTTGGCGACGATGACTGCGGCAAGTTCAGTAGAGAACAGATTGTCGATGGCCTGCCTGAGGCCCGCTTCGTCGAGGCTGCGCAGGTAGTCCATTTCCGCGCAACCCAGCACCTGCACCCGGTTGGGATGGACGAAGTTGAGATGGCCGACGAGGGCAAGGGACGGTTTCGATACCGTCTCGCTGGTGAGGATGCGATGGCCTCCGGTGACGCCTGCCACCCAGACGAGCTGAAGCTTGGCATGCATGTCCTCGAAGAGGCGGGCAACGCTAATCTGCGGCATGGCTGGCGAACAGACGGTGGACGTGAAGGGGATCGGTGGTTTGCGCAAGCGCCTGGCGCATCGCCGGATCACCCAGCAGATGCGCCAGTTCCGAGAGGATCTGCAAGTGCAGGTCCGTGGCCTGCTCGGGAACCAGCAGCACCACCACCAGACGCACCGGCTGACCGTCCGGGGCACCGAAGGGGATGGGCTTAAGCAGGCGGACGAAACAGGCGACGGCCTTTTTCAGCCCTTTCATCCGGCCGTGGGGGATGGCCACGCCATGACCCAGTGCAGTGGAACCGAGTTTCTCCCGCGCCAGCAGACTGCCGGTGATGGTTTTGGCGGGCACCAGGAGGGAAGCGGCAAGGCGCCGGCCCAGTTCCTCGTACAGGGCTTCCTTGCTGGCGGCGGCCACATCGAGGAGGATGTGTTCCGGCGCGAGCAGGTCGGCGAGGTGTGTCATGATCGGGCCAGCGCGCGGCGCGGCCTATTCCGCCGCCTGGCGTTTGAGCGTGTCCCGGCCATGTCCGCCGTTTTTTTCCTTGTGCTTGAGCACCTGGCGGTCCAGCTTGTCGGCGAGGGCGTCGATGGCGGCGTACATGTCCGCATCCTGGCTTTCGGCGAAGATCGCCTTGCCGCTTACATGAATACTGGCTTCCGCCTTCTTAACCAGCTTCTCCACCGAGAGGATGACGTTGACGTCGATCACGTGGTCGAAATGGCGCGTGATCCTTTCCAGCTTGGTTTTCACATAGTCGCGCAGCGGCGGCGTGACTTCCACGTGATGCCCGGTAAGCGTCAGGTTCATGGTGCTCTCCTCAGAAGGACTTGCGAAGATTGACCGGCGGAATTTGCAGCGATTCACGGTATTTGGCGATGGTGCGCCGCGCCACGATGATGCCCTGCTTGGATAGGATGTCGGCGATCTGGGCATCGGAGAGGGGACGCCGGCTGTCTTCCGCGGCGATGAGCTGCTTGATCAAGGCGCGGATGGCGGTGGCGGAACAGGCGCCGCCCGAGTCGGTGGAGACATGGCTGCCGAAGAAATACTTGAGCTCGAAAATGCCCCGCGGCGTGAGCATGTATTTCTGGCTGGTCACGCGGGAGACGGTGGATTCGTGCAACCCCACCGCCTCGGCGATTTCCCGCAGCACCAGGGGCCGCATGGCGACTTCCCCGTGCTCGAGGAAATGACGCTGGCGGTCGACGATGGCCTGGGAGACGCGCAGGATGGTATCGAAACGCTGCTGCACGTTGCGGATCACCCAGCGTGCCTCCTGCAACTGCTGCGCCAGTTCCTTGCTGGTGGCGTTGCGGTTGCGGCGCAGAATGTCGGCATAGACGCGGTTGATGCGCAGCCGCGGCACCGCGTCGGGGTTGAGCCGCACCACCCAGCGCCCTTTCACCTTGCGCACCTCCACATCGTGGACGATGTAACGGGTTTCGTCCCGGCCGAAGGCGGCACCGGGGCGGGGGTTCAAGCGGGTGATCAATTCCCGGGCGGCGCGCAGCGCCTCATCGGAACACTGCAGGACTTTTTTCAGCTTGTTGAGATCGCGCCCGGCGAGCAGCTCGAGATGATCGCGGACGATGGTGCGGGCGAGCTGCCGGGTGGCTTCCTCGGCGTCGATGTTCTCGAGCTGCAGCAGCAGACACTCGGCGAGGTTGCGCGCGCCCACTCCCGCCGGATCCATGTTCTGCAGGTGCTTGAGGGCGGCGGTGAGTTCGAGGGGATCGACCTCCAGCTCCGCCGGCAGCATTTCGGCAATCTCTTCCAGGGGCTGCTTGAGGTAGCCGTCTTCGTCGAGGGCATCGATGAGCAGGGCGATGAGCTGCTTGTCGCGGTCGGAGACGTGCAGCAGATTGAGCTGCCAGAGCAGATGCTCGCGCAGGGTTTCCTCGCCGGCAGGCAATTGCGGGAAGTCGCCTTCCTCGTCCTCGGACCGGTTGCCTGTGCCGGGGATGTCCTGGTCCCACAGGCTTTCCGGAGGCTCCACCTCTGCCGTTGCCGTCTCCCCTTCCGCCGGGGCCTCTTCACCGTCCACGGCGACCCCGCTGGTGATGCTTTCGCCAAAGACGGTGTCGCCTTCGTCTTCGGCCTCACCCTCACAGCGCTCCAGCAAGGGGTTTTCCTGCAGGATGGCATCCAGCTCCTGCTGCAGCTCCAGGGTGGACAATTGCAAAAGGCGAATGGATTGCTGCAGCTGCGGCGTCAGCGTGAGCTGCTGGGAAAGCTTGAGCTGTAGACTGTGTTTCATGGTGCTGGCCCAGCTTTCTGCCGGTTGCATCCGCGGCCTTCTGGCTGCGACCGGAGCGCCTGGCCGAAAGGTTCCATCGGGCCGATCCCGGCCGCGGCATGCGCCGCAGATGGATGGGGATTGCGGGCTTTAGAGGCGGAAATGTTCGCCGAGATAGACCCGCCGCACCGCTTCATTATAAACAATTTCGTCCGGCTGTCCGCTGGCGAGCACCGAGCCTTCGTTGATGATGTAGGCGCGATCACAGATGCCCAGGGTCTCCCGGACATTGTGGTCGGTGATGAGCACGCCGATGCCCCGCTGGGAAAGGAAGCGGATGATTTTCTGGATGTCCAGCACGGCGATGGGGTCGACACCGGCGAAGGGTTCGTCGAGGAGGATGAAGCGGGGGCGGGTGGCCAGGGCGCGGCCGATCTCCACCCGTCGGCGTTCGCCGCCGGAAAGACTGGTGGCCGGGGCGCCGCGCAGATGGTCGATGTTGAGTTCGTCGAGGAGGGAATCGAGCTGGGCTTCGATTTCGCCAGCGGTCAACGGTTGCAGTTCGAGAATGGCGCGGATGTTCTCCTCCACCGTCAGTCTGCGGAAGACTGAGGCTTCCTGCGGCAGGTAGGACAGGCCCAGCAGGGCGCGCCGGTGAATGGGCAGGTGGCTCAAGTCCTGGCCGTCGAGGAGGATGCGGCCGCCATCCAAGGGGGTGAGGCCCACCATCATGTAGAAGCTCGTGGTCTTGCCGGCGCCGTTGGGGCCGAGGAGGCCCACCACGTCGCCGCTGTGCACGGTGAGGGAGACGTCCTTCACCACCGTGCGCGCCTTGTACCGCTTCCTGAGCCCGATGACTTCCAGGGTGCTCATGTCAGGGCTGGGGCGGCGGCGCGGCGGGTCGCAGTGGCAACCCGTCCGGCGCCGGAGGCGGCGGGGGATTCTTTGCCTTGGGCTGGATCACCGCACGCACGCGCCCTTTCGGGTTGGTTTCTGTCACCGCTTCCGGCCCGCCCTTCACCTGATAGAACTCGGTGCGCGCGTCATAAGCGATGTAGCTGCCGCGCACCTCGTCCTGCCCGCGGCGCACCCGCGCATTGCCGAAGAGCTCGACGCGATCGCGCCGGCCGTCATATTCGATGCGGTTGGCCCAACCTTCGATGTATTCGTCCACCCCTTCCCGCTTCTGGCGGAAACTCACCGGATTGCCAAGGGCGGTGGCGCTGGAAAACCCGTCTTTGTCCTGCCGCACCACCAGCTTGTCGGCGAGGATGAGGAGCGTGCCCTGGGTGAGGCGGACGTTGCCCGTGTAGGTGCTGACCTTGGCCATGTCGTCCACCTCCATGGTGTCCGCCTCGAGGTTGATGGGCTTTTCGCGGTCGGCCTTTTCCGCCTGCGCACAAGGCACGAAAAGGAGGCATAGCAGGCACGCCACTGGCACGGCGCGGCACAGCGCTTCAGACACGGGGCTTGGCATAGCGGACTTTCACGCGGGAGAGGATTTTCAAATGGCGGGCCTTGGCGTCCAATTTTAAGCCAACCCCCGTGATCTGGGTATGTCTGTCGGTGATGGTCACCGCCTGGTCGGTCATCGCCAATTCCTTCTCCGGCTGCAGGTGGAGGAAGGAGGTGGTCACCACCAGCTCGCCCCGCTCGCCGCGCGCTTCGCGGATCACCCGCACGTCGTCGCGCAGATAGACGTGCTCGCCATCGCGGGTGATGGTGCCCCGCTGGGCCAGCACATGCAGGGGCGGTGCCTCCCGGCTGAAACGGGTGAAATGGGGCCGTTCCACCTCGGTGGTTTCGGTGTCGGGATAGTGGGTCATTTTCACCGCCGCCAGGGTGAAACGCGGTTGGCCATCCTCACCCAAACGCAGTGCGCTGAAGTTTTCGACGATGAAATCGGGATCATGCCGGGTGCTGCCGTCGCGTTTGGGCGGCGGTGGTTCCACCACCTGGGCCAGCCAGTAGGTGAGGGCCGCAAACAGGCCCAGCAGGCCAAGGGCGGCCCAGGCGGCGAAATTGCGGTTCATTTGAGATAAGGGGCAAGCTGCGTCTCCCAGGTACCCTGGGCGCGCATGATGAGTTCACACACCTCGCGCACTGCGCCGCGACCGCCGGGTAGCGTGGTGATGTAATGGGCGTATTGCTTGACGATCTCCGGCGCCCCGGGCACGGTGATGGCAAGTCCGCAGCGACGCATGACCGGCAAATCCACGACGTCATCGCCCATGTAGGCGATGCTTTCCGGGGGGATGTCCAGCTCCTGCAGCAGGTGCTGATAGGCCGTAAGCTTGTCCTCCGCGCCCTGGTAGAGGTGGGTGATGCCCAGGTTGCGCGCGCGATGCACCATGAGTTGGGAATTGCGCGCGGTGATGATGGCAAGCTCCACCCCGGAGCGTTTGAGCATTTTCATGCCATGGCCGTCGAGGGAGAAGAAGGCCTTCATTTCCTGCCCGTCGTCGGCAAGATAGAGCGCGCCGTCGGTGAGCACGCCGTCCACGTCGAAGATGACGAGGCGAAGCGCACGGGCGCGGGCATTCACGTCATCCAGGGAAAGCACGTTGGCAGGCGGCGGATGGCGGGTCATGGCCGGTTTCCTAGACGACGCCGGCACGCATGAGATCGTGCATGCTGAGGGCGCCGATGAGATGCCCGCCTTCATCTACCACCAGCAGGCTGTAGATGTTGTGGTGCTGCATGCGCTCCACGGCTTCGGCGGCGAGCCGGCTCGGGGCGATGGTGCGCGGGTTGGGCGTCATCACTTCCCCGATTCGGGTGGCGTGGATGTCACAGCCGCGGTCGAGGCTGCGACGCAGATCACCATCGGTGTAGATGCCCACCACCCGGTCCTCGGCATCCACCACCGCCGTCATGCCCATACCCTTGCGCGTCATTTCCAGGAGGGCATCGCGCAGGCTCGCCTCCGGTTGCACCCGGGGCAGGGCCTCGCCGCGGCGCATGACGTCTGCCACGTGGACGAGCAGCCGGCGCCCCAGGGCCCCGCCTGGATGGGAGCGGGCGAAATCCTCCGGTCCGAAGCCACGCGCATCGAGGAGGGCCACCGCCAGCGCATCCCCCAGGGCGAGCGCCGCGGTGGTGCTGGCGGTGGGGGCGAGCCCCAGGGGACAGGCTTCACGGGCGACACTCGCATCCAGATGCACGTCCGCTTCCCGCGCCAGGCTGGACTGGGGTTTGCCCGTCACCGCGATGAGTTTGGCACCGGTGCGCTTGATGAGGGGGACGATGGTGAGGAGCTCCGGGCTCTCCCCGGAATTGGAGAGGGCGATCACCACGTCCTCGCGGGTGATCATGCCCAGATCGCCGTGACTCGCCTCTGCCGGATGCACGAAGAAGGCGGGGGTGCCCGTGCTGGCCAGGGTGGAGGCGATCTTGCGCGCGATGTGTCCCGACTTGCCCATGCCACTCACCACCACACGGCCGCGGCAGTGGAGGATGAGTTCCACGGCGGTGAGAAAACGCTCATCCAGGCGCTCGCCGAGGGCGGCCACGGCCTGGGCTTCGATCTGCAACACCTCGCGCGCCAGGGTAAGCGCCTTGGCGCGGGCGGCTTGGGATTGGGCTTGCGACATGGGGGGCAAGTATAACAGCGGCCCGCCGGCGCCGGCAGGCGGGTTGATATACTCGCACCGGGTCCAGAAAAACCGATTCGCCATGCACGGCACCCTCGAACTCGTCCTCGTCCTCCTTGCCGCCGCGGTCTTCATCGTTGCTCTGTTCCGCTGGCTGCGCCTGCCTTCGCTGCTGGGTTACATGGCGGCGGGGGTGGCCATCGGCCCCCACGCCTGGGGCCTGCTGCCGGACACGGTGGAATCCCGTTATCTGGCGGAGTTCGGCGTGGTCTTCCTCATGTTCAGCATCGGCCTCGAATTCAGCCTCGCCCAGCTCAAGGCGATGCGCCATCTGGTGTTTGGTCTCGGCGGGCTGCAGGTGGCGGCAACCCTTCTGTTGGTGCTTGGCCTCGCGCTCGTCGCGGGGCTCGACTGGCGTGTGGGTTTCGTCCTCGGCGGTGTCCTGGCCATGTCCTCCACCGCCATCGTCAGCCGGCTGCTGGCGGAACGCCACGAACTTGGCTCCCGCCACGGCCAGCAGATCGTGGGCGTGCTGCTCTTCCAGGACCTGGCGGTGGTGCCGCTTCTGATTCTGATCCCGGCGCTGGCCCGCGGCCAGGGCGAGCTCGCCCTCACCCTGGGGCTGGCCGTGCTCAAGGCGGCGGTAGCGCTGGCCCTCATTCTCTTTTTCGGGCAGCGGCTGATGCGCCCCTGGTTCGCCCTAGTGGCGGCGCGCAAGACGCCGGAGCTTTTCGTGCTCAACGTCCTTCTTGTCACCCTGGGGCTCGCCTGGCTTACCGAACGCGCCGAGCTGTCCATGGCGCTGGGGGCCTTCCTGGCCGGCGTGCTCATTTCCGAAACCGAGTACCGCTATCAGGTGGAAGCCGATATCAAGCCCTTCCGCGATGTGCTACTGGGGCTTTTCTTCATCACCATGGGCATGCAACTCGACCCGGCCAAGGTGTGGGCGCATCTTCCCACCGTGCTTGCGCTCACCGTCGCCCTCGTGGTGGGGAAGCTTGCCCTGGTGGCGGGACTGGTGCGACTTTTTGGCGCCACCAGCGCCGATGCGTGGCGGGTGGGGCTGGCGCTCGCCCAGGCGGGGGAGTTCGGTCTGGTGCTGTTGGCGCTCGCGGGAAGCCAGGGTTTGCTGGGGTCGGCGATCGCCCAACCGGTGCTGGCGGCGATGCTATTGTCCATGCTCCTTGCCCCCCTCATCATCCAGCACAGCGATCTACTGGTGCGTCGCCTCTGTGCCAGCGAATGGATGAGCCGCGCCGCGGAGCTCCATGAAATCGCCGCCCGGAGCTTTGGCCGTGCCGACCATGTGATCGTCTGCGGCTATGGCCGCAGCGGCCAGACCCTGGCGCGCCTGTTGGAGCAGGAGGACATCGCCTTCATCGCCCTCGATCTCGATCCGGTACGGGTGAAACAGGCCGCCGCGGCGGGGGAGAGTGTGGTCTATGGCGATGCCAGCCGGCTGGAGGTGCTCACGGCGGCGGGCCTGGCGCGGGCGCGCATGGTGGTGGTGACCTATGCCGATGTGGACTCCGCCCTCAAGGTGCTGCGGGTGGTGCAGCAGGCGCGCCCCGGGCTGCCGGTGGTGGTGCGCACCCTGGACGATTCGCGCATGGATGAACTCATCGCCGCGGGCGCCCAGGAGGTGGTGCCGGAGGTACTGGAAGGCAGCCTCATGTTGGCTTCCCACGCCCTGATGCTGCTGGGGGTGCCGCCTTCCCGCGTGGTCAAGCGGGTGCGCGAGGTGCGGGAGCGGCGTTACACCCTGCTCAAGGCATTTTTCCTGGGCTTGAGTGAAGCGGCAACAGAAGGTACGGAGACGGTGCAGCCGCGGCTTTATACGGTGACCATTCCCGAGGGCGCGCCCACGGTGGGACACAGTCTTGGGGAAATCGATCTGGAAAGCCTCAATGTGCAGGTGACGGCGGTGCGGCGCCACGGCGTGCGCGGGGTGCAGCCGGGGCCGGAGCTGCGCCTCGCAGCGGGTGACACGCTGGTCCTGCTGGGCCTGCCCGAGGACCTCACCCTTGCGGAGCTGCGCCTCACCCGCGGTTAAAGCGTTTCAGAAGAGGGTGGCGCCGCCGCAGACGGTCTGGGCGCCGGTGTTGTCCCAGGTCCAGGTCCCCGATGTGTCGCTCACACAACCGGAGCCCTCAGGGACGTTCCAGGAGGAGTAGCGGAAACTGCCGCTCGCCGGCTTGCCATCGTCGATTTTCCGGTCCACCTCGGCGAGCACCGTGCTGGGGATGTTGATCCCCGTTTTGATGTTGTGTACCTTCGGCGGGTTTTGGGTGGTGTCCAGATAGACATTGTCGAAGATCAGCTGGATGAGGCCGCCGAAGGGGTTGGCAGGGGAATTGTTGGCATCGGAGTCGGTGCCGGTGCCGCTGTAATTGCCCGTGATGAAACCCGCCTTGGAGAGGTGATACCAGGCGCAGACGTATTCGGGTGAACCGGTTACGGTCTTGGCTTCGATGAGGCTGTTGCCATCACCACCGCAAACCGTGTCCGCCCCCGGGATGTTCTGGTTGGCAAGGGTGGCCGGATAGTCGCCGGGCACACCCCGGTAACGGTCCTGAAAGCCGAAGAAGGCTGCCTTGATGCCATCCTGCTGGGCGATGATGTTGCGCACCCGGGCGTTCTGGATGAGCTCCTGCCCCTTCAGCACGCCGCCCAGGAGCAGCCCGATGATCACCAGGACGATGGCGATCTCGATCAGGGTGAAGCCACTCTGCTTTGCCTGCATGACCCGCTCTCCATGTCTTATGGTCGTTATTCTGCCCCATTGCCTGCAAGCTTCGTGCCACCGGCCGCGGGGTGCGCCAGCAGCGGCCGGTGGCCGTATTTCCCCGTATTTCAGCGGTGTGGTTGCGGCGAGTGTCGCATTCTCGACGGAGGTGGCGAAGTTTCGGCGGTCTCAAGCTCCAGCAGGCGCGCGCCGAGGAAGCGGCGTTCCGCCGGGTCGGTGACGCTGCCGGAGGCAAGCCAGGCGGAAAGCTCCATCCGCGCAGCCTCCACCTCGCCCAGTTCCTCGAGGAGGAAGATGGGCATCTGCCGCGCCCAATGGGGCACCGGCGGGGAATGGGTATGGGTGGCCACGGCCCGCGCGTAGTCGAGGGCAAGCGGTGTATCGTTGAGGCGGTGTTTGGCGATCAGCGCCGCGTGGGTGAGCCAGCGCCAGCGGCGGTCGGGATCAGCGGCAAAGGCACGGCGGGTGAAGGCCAGCATCCGCCGCACCCTGTCGGGGTCGGGCACCTGGCTGAAGACGTGGCTCGCGAGAAGAAGCGGCGCGTCTGCAAAGGGGTCGAGGGCAAGCAGGGTGTCGAGCCAGGCTTCCAGCCGGACGTAATCGAGCTGGGCGAAGGGGGTGGCCGCCCCCGGCGCATCGCCCACGCTCTGCAGCCACAGGGTGGCCAGGCCAGCCAGGGCGACCGGCTCGCCGAGGCTTGCCGCGCGCGCCACGGCGAGGGGCGGCGGGGCGGGCAGGAAGCCCGCTTGCGCAGGGGGCAGCGGCTCGTGGGCACGCCAGGCGATGTGGGCGGCAAGGAGCAGCAGGGCGACCAGCACGCCCCTGCGCGGACGGTCAGAGATCGCGCCGGTTGACATCGAGTAGGGTGAGGTTGATGAGCAGGGCGCAGTAGAGGGCACTCTGTACCAAGGCGGGGGTCAGGCTGCCGCCTTCCCCCAGCACACGGGCGGAAGCGGCGAAGCCATCCAGCCGCGGCAGAAGCCAGGCCAGTCCATCCACCAGGGGTGTAAGCCAGGCGCCTTGGGTGGGGTTCCAGTGGGCAAGGAGCTGGATGCCACCGATGGCCCGCGCGAGCCCATAAAAGCCCAGCGTGAGGAGGAGGGCGGGCAGCATCTGGCGCAGGCTCACGGCGGCAAAGAGGCCCATGCTGCCCACGATGAGCAATTCCAGAAACAGTGCCACCCCCCAGGCCGCTGCCCGCACAGGCGGCACGAAAAGTGCAAGGAGCAGACCCGCCATCAGGGCGAGCAGGAAAAGGACCCAGGCAAAGCCGAGGAATTTGCCGGCGCAGTAGCGGGAGCGTGTGAGGGGGAGGGAGAGGAGCAGCAGATGACCCTGTTCGTTGAACTCCCGCACCATGGCGCCGATAATGACCGTCGCCGCGATGAAGGCACCGGCAAGACGCATGGAAGCGGCGAGAAACGCCGTCTGCAGGCGCGTGCCGTCGGCGATGGCGATTTCCCGCAGAAAGAGGCTTGCACCGACGAGAAAGAGCAGGGTGGCAGCCGACCAGAGGAGGGTGCGGCCGCGCAGCGCCTCCAGGGTGGTGTGCTGGGCGATGGCGAGGACTGCTCGCATGGTGTGAAGGGAAACGGGACAGGGCGATGGTAGCAGAAAGCCGGCAGGTCGCCGGCGGGCGCAGGGAAGAAAAGATGGCCGACAGGGGGGCCGACAGGGGGGCCGAGAAGGGCGGGGCAAGTCTCGCGCAATGGACGCGGGCCTATCCCCACCTGTGGCTGGGCCTGATGCTCCTCACCCTCCATGGCGCGCTCGCCTGGGGAGTGGAAGCGTGGTGGGCACGGGCGCTTCTCCTTGCGCATCTGGGCTTTTTCCTCTTCTGGCAGCCCTTGTGGCGGCCCGACGAGGCGGTCAGCCCCGCTTCCGCCTTGGTTCTTGTCCTGCTGGCCGCGGCCCTCGTGTGGGGGGCGGGCTGGTGGACCGCCGCCCTTTGGATCGGCGTGCTGGTGGGCCTGATCGGTGGCCGCGCGCTGGGGCAGGAGGCGCGGCGGCAACGGCTTTCCGCTTTGCTTGCGGTGACCTATCTCCTGGGCATGCTCCTCGGCTGGGTGGTGCCCCACCTCTTCGCCACGGAGGCCATGCTGGGGCCGGTCACCTTCCTCATGCGCTTCGGCCTGCCCGTCTTTCCCCTGCTGCTCCTCTTCCTCGGTCGCGAGGACATGCCGGCGGACCGCGCCCACGTGGTGGACTTCATCTACAGCCTGATGCTGTTCCTCCTTGTCATGGTGCTGGTGCTGGGCAGCTTCGCTCTCAAGGTGCTGAGCGGAGAGCACTACCTCATCTCCCTGGCCGGGGCGCTGCTGGGCCTAGCCGGGTTGCTCCTGGTGCTGGCCTGGCTGTGGCAGCCGCGGGCGGGCTTTGCCGGCTTCGGGCAGCTTCTCTCCCGTTACCTTTTGAGCGTGGGCCTGCCCTTCGAGGATTGGCTACGCGATCTGGCGCGCCTCGCGGAAAGCGAGCCGGAGCCGGGAACCTTCGTCAGGCGCGCCATGGAGGAGCTGGGAAGGCTGCCTTGGATTGCCGGCGGAAGCTGGCACACCCTGGAGGAGCAGGGCGAGTTCGGGCTGCCCACCGCCCATTGCCTGGACATCCCCTTGCGCCGCCTGAGTGTGGATCTCTACACCCGCGCCCATCTGGCGCCCGCCCTCACCATGCACACGCGGCTTCTGGTGGAGCTCATCGAGTTTTTCCATGAAGCAAAACTCAGGGAGCGGGAACAGCGCCAGAACGCCTACATGCAGGCCATCCATGAGACGGGGGCGCGGCTTACCCACGACGTGAAAAACCTCCTGCAATCCCTCACCACCCTGTGCAAGGCGGCGGAATCCAGCGGCCCGGAACAGGCCGATGCCCTGCAGGGGCTCATGAAACGGCAACTGCCGCTGATCACTTCGCGGCTGGATCAGACCCTGCGCAAGCTGCGCGCGCCCCATCTGGTGAACCGGGAGGAGGCAGCCGCAAGCCAGTGGTGGGCGGCGCTCAAGACCCGCTATGGAGACGAGGAGATCGAATTCGAGTGCGAGGGGGAGCCCGATGACACCCCCATTCCGGTGGAGCTCTTCGACAGCGTGGCCGATAACCTGCTGCAGAATGCGCTGAAGAAGCGCGCAAGCCAAAAGGGCATTCTCATCCGCGTGCGCTTTTCCGCCGGCCGCTGCCTCACCGTCTGCGATACCGGTCAGCCGGTGAGCCGGGAGGCGGCGTCCCGCCTGCTCTCCGCGCCGGTTGCCTCCAGCACCGGCTATGGCATCGGTCTTTATCAGGCCGCGCGCCAGGCCGAAGCCCTCGGCTATCAATTGCGGCTGGTGGCGAACGAAGTGGGACGGGTCTGCTTCGAGCTGCGGCCGGCCCTGAAACTGGTGGTGAGTAACAGCGACAGGCGCGGCGAGAAAGCCTGACGGCGCGTGCAACAGGGACAAAGGCCCCTCGTTCAGGGTTCGTTGGCGAATTCCCCTTCGTCGCGGCTCCCCCGCCCCGGCACCACCGCCAGTCTGGCCTTCAGGGAGGTGAGCTTCTCCCCCAGGCGCAGGGCGTAGTAGGTGGCGTTGGACAGCACCTTCTTCACATAGTCGCGGGTCTCGTTGAAGGGAATGGATTCCACATAGACCGCCCCTTCCAGGGGACGCACGTCCTGCCAGCGGCGGGCGCGACCCGGCCCGGCGTTGTAGGCCGCGGTGGCGAGCACCGCGCTGCCATCGAGCCGGTCATAGACATGCTTCAGGTAGTAGGTGCCGAGAGAGAGGTTGGTTTCCAGTTCGTTGACGAGTCCCAGGTGGAAGCGGTCGAGGCCCAGCCGTTTCGCCACCCAGCGGGCGGTGGCGGGCATGAGCTGCATGAGACCGGAAGCGCCCGCAGCCGACCGGGCTACCTGCACGAAACGGCTTTCCTGACGGATGAGGCCATAGACCCAGGATTCATCGAGGCCCAGTCTGCGGGTGTAGGTTTGCATCAGATCCCGGTGCGGGGTGGGGAAACGCAGGTCGAAGTCATGCAGTTGCCGGGTGCGTTCGGCGGCGGCGATGGCCCGGTCGTAGAGATCATTGCGCCGCGCCAGTTCCGCGCTGGCAATAAGCTCCCGGTCATCCATTTGGCGGATCGCCCACTGCCACTCGCGCACCCCCTCGCTGCGCAGTCCGGCACGGAAAAAGGCGAGCGCGCGCTGGATGGCGGGCTTCTCCCGGATGGCCTCGATGTCCCCTTCGCTGGGTTTGTAGTTGGTGGCTGGTGGTGCCATGACGCTGCCCAGCTCTTCCAGTGCCAGTTGGCCGTAGTAGTGGTGTTCCCGTGACAGGGGAACCAGCAGTTCGGTGGCGGCGACGGTTTTGCCCATGGCTTTGAGCGCCCGCGCCTTCCAGTAACGCCAGACGGGTTGCCGTTGCTCCTCGGGGCTCATGGCCTCGATCGCCGCCAGCACCGTGGACCATTCCCCCACCCGGAGGGCGACGCGCACCTGCCAGGCGCGCTTGGAATCGGAAAGGGGCGCATCTTTGGCGCGGCGATACCACTCGAGGGCCACGGGGTCGAGGCGGCGCGCCGCCTGGTAGGCAAGCTCTCCCCACATATAGGCCTGGTCCTCTGGGGGAAACCCCTGGGCCAGGGTCTGCCAGCGGGAAGCCGCCTGTGTGGGGTCGGTCTGGGCCAGGCGTGTGACGGCGAATAGCACGAGTTCGCGGCTTGCGCGCTCGCCGGGATCGAAGCTTTTGCGCTCGAGGAAACGCTGGGGGTTGTCGGCGACGGCTTCCAGAGGTTTGAGCATGGCGCGGTCCCGTTCTGGCAGATAGCGGGTAATGGAACGGGCCACGCTCACATTGCCGGCCTCCAGGGCCAGGCGCAGGCGGGTGAAGACATCGTCCCGACTCAGACGGCGCGTCTCCGCCAGCCGTTCGAAGAGGGGATCGCAGCTTGCGGGAAGCGAAGCGCCGGTGAACCACAAGCGGTGGGCCTCATCCAGCGCGCTGGTGTCGGCCGGAAAAAGGGCGAGACGGGCCTGCAGGGCGTAGCAGGTGACCTCCCGGTCTTCGTTCACTAGGAGGGGATATTCGGCGGTGAAACGGCCCCAGTCCCGGCGCTTGCCCAGCACCTTCAGCCATTCGCCGCGCAGGCGGTCGGCGAGGTGGGAGTCGGGATAGGCGCTCACGAATTCTTGCACCCGTTCCGCCGGCACCTCCTCCAGGGAAAGGGAAAGCTGCCAGTAACGGGCAAGGGCGGCAAGGGGATGGCCGTCAAGCCTCTGCACTGCTTCGGCAAGACGGGTGACGTTGCGCGCCTGGTAGGCATCGCGGGCGGCGAGCACATCGTCCTCAGGCGCGGCCACCCCACAAAGGGGCAGGCAAAAGCCCAGCAGCAGGATGAGGCGTGCAAGCGCGGGGATCCAGGCGCGGATCCTATCCCTCTCTGCTATATTCACCATGAAAACTCCGCTGCCGCAGTCGCCAAAGCGTTGACCACCGGGGTGCCGCCTCGAGGATGGATGCGGCGTTCGAGGCTGTCGTCACTGTTTGAAGCTGAATTATGCCGTATGTGAGTCTCAATCCCGCCACCAACCGGGTACTGGGAAGTTATGTGAGCTGGGACAGTCATCGCCTCGCCGATGCCTTGGCGCGCGCTGCCGCAGCGCAGAAGGAGTGGGCCCAACGGAGTTTTGCCGAACGGGCCGCGGTGTTGCGCGAGGTGGCCATCCATCTGCGCCTGGCCCGTGACCGCTATGCCGAACTCATCACCCGCGAAATGGGCAAACTCCTCCGGGAGGCGCGGGCGGAAGTGGAGAAGTGCGCCACGGCATGCGAATACTATGCCCAGCACGGGGCGCTGTTCCTCCAGGACGAGCCGGTGGAGACGGACGCCGCGAAAAGCTACGTCACCTACGCGCCGCTGGGCGTGGTGCTCGCCATCATGCCCTGGAATTTCCCCTTCTGGCAGGTTTTCCGCGCGGCGGCACCGGCCCTCATGGCGGGCAACGCCGTGGTGCTCAAACATGCCTCCAACGTGCCCCAGTGTGCGCTTACCCTGGAGACGGTGTTCCGGGATGGCGGCGTGCCGGAGGGCGTGTTCACCACCCTCATGATCGAGGCGGGGGATGTCGCCGATGCCATCGCCAGCCACCATGTGCAGGCGGTGACCCTCACCGGCTCGGAGGAAGCCGGACGGCGGGTGGCCACCGTGGCCGGGCAGCACCTGAAGAAATGCGTGCTGGAGCTGGGAGGGTCCGATCCATTCATCGTGCTGGCGGACGCCGATCTCGATTTCACCGTGGAGCAGGCCGTGGCCTCACGTTTCCTCAACTGCGGTCAGTCCTGCATCGCCGCCAAGCGATTCATCGTCGTGCCGGAGATCGCCGACGAGTTCGTCGCCCGCTTGAAAAACCGCGTCGAGGCCCTGGTGGTGGGGGATCCCATGGACGAGGCGACGCACATCGCCCCCATGGCGCGGCTGGATCTGCGGGAGACCCTGCACCGCCAGGTGACGGATTCCATCGCCCAGGGGGCGGTGCCGGTGACGGGCTGTGCGCCGCTGGCTCGGGAGGGGGTCTATTACGCGCCTTCCATCCTGGATCACGTTACCGCCCGCTGCCGCGCCTATCATGAGGAGCTGTTCGGCCCGGTGGCGACCATCATCCGCGCGGCGGGGGAGGAGGAGGCGCTGGCAATCGCCAACGAAACCCGCTTCGGCCTCGGGGCCAGCATCTGGAGCCGCGACACGGCGCGCGCCGAAGCGGCGGCGCGGCGCATCGAGGCGGGCTCGGTGTTCATCAACGGCATGGTCAAGTCCGATCCACGCCTGCCCTTCGGCGGGGTCAAGGCATCCGGTTTCGGCCGCGAGCTTTCCTATCACGGCATCCGGGAATTCGTGAACGTGAAGACGGTGTGGTCGCGGCCCGTGCGGGCGCGGGCGCGCACCTGAAAGACCGCGCAGGCGCAGAGTTCAGCCGAGGAAGAGGCGGTAGGCCGGATTGTTGGACTCTTCCCACCAGGGATAGCCCAGACGCTCCAAAAATTGCGCGAAGGCCTTCTGGTCGGCGGCCGGCACCTGGATGCCCACCAGCACCCGCCCGTAATCGGCGCCGTGGTTGCGATAGTGGAAGAGACTGATGTTCCAGCCGTGGGACATGGAGTCGAGGAATTTCATCAGCGCCCCGGGCCGTTCCGGAAATTCGAAACGGAACAGCCGCTCGTCCTTCGCCTGCGGGGCATGGCCGCCCACCAGATGGCGTACGTGGAGCTTGGCCATTTCGTTGTCGGTGAGATCGAGGGCCTTGAGGCCGGCGGCTTTCAGGCGGGCGACGAGCTCCCCCACCTCGCGTCGGTCCTGCACCTGCACGCCGACGAAGACGTGGGCTTCCCGCGGGTCGGCATAGCGGTAGTTGAATTCGGTGATGTTGCGGGGGCCGAGCAGGGCGCAGAACCGCCTGAAGCTGCCCGGCGTCTCGGGGATGGTCACCGCCAGGATCCCTTCCCGCTGCTCGCCCAGTTCCGCCCGTTCCGCCACGTGGCGCAGACGGTCGAAGTTCATGTTGGCGCCGCTGGCAATGGCAATAAGGGTCTTGTCCTTCAGACGGTGGCGGGCCGCGTAGGTCTTCGCCCCGGCGATGGCAAGGGCGCCCGCGGGTTCCAGGATGGAACGGGTGTCCTCGAAGACGTCCTTGATGGCGGCGCAGATGGCATCGGTGTCGCAGAGGACGATTTCGTCCACATACTGGCGGCACAGGCGGAAGGTCTCCTCGCCCACCTGCTTCACCGCCACGCCGTCGGCAAACAGGCCCACTTGGGACAGCGCAACGCGCCTGCCCGCTTTCAGCGACTGATGCATGGCGTCGGCATCCGCCGGCTCGACGCCGACGATGCGGATGTCCGGCCGCAGCGTCTTGACATAGGTGGCAATCCCCGCAATGAGACCGCCGCCTCCCACCGGCACGAGGATGGCGTGGATGGGCTCGGTGTGCTGGCGCAGGATTTCCATGCCGATGGTGCCTTGGCCGGCGATCACCTCCGGGTCGTCGTAGGGATGGACGAAGGTGAGCCGGTGCTTGCGCGCCAGCAGCGAGGCATGGGCGAAGGCCTCGTCGTACGAATCGCCATGGAGCACCACCTGGGCGCCCCGGCTTGCCACCGCCTGTACCTTGATCTGCGGCGTGGTGGCCGGCATGACGATGGTGGCCTGGCAGTGGAGGCGTTGCGCGGCAAGGGCTACCCCCTGCGCGTGGTTGCCGGCGGAGGCGCAGATGACACCGCGTTTGAGGGCAGCCGCCGGCAGATGGGCCATCTTGTTGTAGGCGCCGCGCAGCTTGAAGGAAAACACGCTTTGCATGTCCTCGCGTTTGAGCAGGATGCGGTTGCCGGTGCGGCGGGAAAGCCCCGGGGCGGGCTCCAGCGGGCTTTCGATGGCCACGTCATAGACGCGGCTGGTGAGGATCATGCGCAGATAGTCGGGCGTGCGGGTCATCGGTTGCCGGGTGGAACCAAAGGGGGTAGTTGTTTCGCAAATGCCGCCATTTTAATTGAGAAAATCCCGTCCCGGCGCTATCCTTGCCGTTTCCCTGCATTTTTCCGGAAGGCCAAGCATGACCCAGGACGAACTCAAGCAGGCGGTGGCGCGGGAAGCCATCGCCTTTGTCGAGCCCGGTCTCATCGGTGTGGGTACCGGTTCCACCGCCAACTATTTCATCGATGAGCTGGCCAAAATCAAACACAAGATCGATGCCGCCGTGGCCAGCTCCGAAGCCACGCGGCAGCGGCTGATGGCGCGGGGCATCCGCGTCATCGATTTGAACGATGCCGGCCAGCTTCCCCTCTATGTGGATGGCGCCGACGAGATCACCGAGCATCTGCACATGATCAAGGGTGGCGGCGGCGCCCTGACCCGGGAGAAGATCGTCGCTGCGGCCTCCGACAAGTTCATCTGCATCGTCGATCACACCAAGCTGGTGGACGTGCTGGGGAAATTCCCGCTGCCTGTCGAGGTGATCCCCATGGCCCGCAGCTATGTGGCGCGGGAGCTGGTCAAACTGGGGGGGCAGCCCAAGCTGCGGGAGGGTTTCGTCACCGACAACGGCAACGTCATTCTCGATGTGCACAACCTGAATATCCTGAACCCGGTGGAACTGGAAAGCACCCTCAACCAGATCGCCGGGGTGGTCACCAATGGTCTGTTCGCGCGGCGTCCGGCGGACCTCGCCCTCATCGGCACGCCGCAGGGGGTGACCGCGTTGAAGCGCTAGGTTTGGCGGCCTGTCACCGGACGGTCACAGAGGAACGGGCAGAATGGGTGAGGAGAGGAACCATGGCTGAACACACTTCCAAACAGTTCGATGCCGAGCTGGAATCGGTGCGCTCCCGGGTGCTGCAGATGGGCGGCCTGGTGGAGGAGCAGATCATCCATGCCGTCGAAGCGCTCATCAACGGCGACCTGGAGCTGGCACAGACCGTGATCCAGAACGATCACCGGGTCAATGCCATGGAGGTCTCCCTGGACGAGGATTGCAGCCACATCATCGCCCGCCGCCAGCCCACGGCAGGGGATTTGCGCATGCTGATGATGATCATCAAGACCATCACCGATCTGGAGCGCATCGGTGACGAAGCGGCCAAGATCGCGCGCATGAGCAAGCTCATCTACGAGGCGGATCGCATTACCCAGCCGCGGTTTTCCCAGATCAAGTACATGAGCGAGATGGTCCTCGACATGCTGCGCAAGGCGCTGGATGCCTTTGCCCGTCTCGATCCCACCGCCGCCACCCAGATCGCGCGACAGGATATGCAGGTGGACGAACAGTTCCGCAGTGAGCTGAGGCACCTCATCACCTACATGATGGAAGACCCGCGCACCATCAGCATGTTCATCGACATTCTGTTTGCCGCCAAGGCCATCGAACGCATCGGCGACCATGCCAAGAACATGTCCGAATACGTGGTCTACATGGTCAAGGGCAAGGATGTGCGCCACACCAGCGTCGAGGAGATGGAGCGGGAGGTCCTGGAGTAGGGTGCCGACGCTGTGGCCGAGCATTCCGTCATCGCCGCCGTCGATCTCGGCTCCAACAGTTTCCGCCTCCAGGTGGCGCGGGTCATCGGCGAGCAGATCTATCCCCTCGATGCCCTGAAGGAAACGGTGCGGCTCGCCGCCGGCCTCACCGAAGACAAGTATCTCGACGAAGCCGCCCAGGCGCGGGCCTTGGCCTGTCTGCGACGCTTCAACGAAAGACTGCGCGGGCTGCCGCCGGAAGCGGTGCGCGCGGTTGGCACCAACACCTTCCGCGTGGCGAAGAATGCGCGGTCCTTTCTCCTCAAGGCGGAAGCTGCGCTGGGTTTTCCCATCGAAGTGGTGGCCGGGCGTGAGGAGGCGCGGCTCATCTATCTTGGCGCCTCCCACAGTTTGCCGGCCTCCTCCGTGCGCCGCCTGGTGGTGGATATCGGCGGCGGCTCCACCGAATGCATCCTCGGTCGCGGCTATGAGCCGGAACAGATGGAAAGCCTCTACATGGGCTGCGTCAGTTTTTCCCGTCGCTTCTTCGCCGACGGGCGCATCAGCAAAAGCGCGATGCAGGCAGCGGAGCTGGCCGCCCGCGTGGAAGTGCAGTCCATCGCCGCCGAATTCGCCGCCGGCCGTTGGGAAGAGGCGGTGGGTTCCTCCGGCACGGCGCGCGCGCTTGCCGACATCTGCGCGGAGAATGGCCTGAGCGATGGAGCCATCACCGCCGAGGCGCTGGATCAAGTGCGCGCCATGCTCATCCGGGCGGGGGAGGTGAGGAAACTGAAAATCAAAGGCCTTGCCGCCGACCGCGCCCCCGTCATTGCCGGCGGCTTCGCCATCATGGCGGCGGTGTTCCGCGAGCTGGGGGTGCGCCGCATGGAAGTGGCAAGCGGTGCCCTGCGGGAAGGGATTCTCTACGACCTCATCGGCCGCTTCCACCACCACGACCAGCGGGAGGCGACGGTGGTCGAGTTCATGCGCCGCTACCACGTGGATAAGCGGCAGGCGGAGCGGGTGGCGCAGACGGCGGCGCGGCTTTTCGCCGGCATTGCCAGCGCTTTTCCGGCGGAGGCGCAGCAACATCTGGAGTGGGCGGCGCGGCTGCATGAGATCGGTATTTCCATCGCCCATTCCGGCTATCACCGCCACTCCGCCTACATCCTCGCCAATGCGGACATGCCGGGTTTTTCGCGCCGGGATCAGGAACGCCTGGCGCTCCTCGTGCGTGCCCACCGCGGCTCGCTGGCCAAGGCCGCGCCGCTGGTGACGGAGGTGCAGGACTGGCCCCTCATCGCGGTGCTGCGCCTGGCAGTGCTCTTCCACAGAAGCCGCAACGATGAACCACTGCCCTCTCTTTCGCTGGCTTGGCAGGATAAGCGCGGGCAGTTGCAGGTGGATCCCCGTTGGCTTGCCGACAACCCCCTGACCGCCATGCTCCTGGAAAAGGAACAGGCGGAATGGCGCTCGCTGGGCTTGCAGCTTAACTGCGATGCCCTGGGTCGTCTGCCGCAGTCCCCTGACGGGGTTTGATCGGGGCGAAGATGACCTGGTCCATGTCGCCGTACTGGATGAGCCGGTCCAAAAGCTTCACCGTCTGCGGTTTCCCGCCGGCGAACAGATGATAAAGCTTGTGCAACTGGTAACTGCCCGGCTCCAAAAGCAGGGAGGCCTCCTCCTGCAGCCCCGCTTCCGGGGGTAGCAGGAAGGCGGGGGTGTGGTGGTAGGTCTGGGTGTCGGCCGCCGTCTCCCACACGGACAGTTCCGATTCCACGGGGCGCAGCATGACTGGCGTCGGTTTGCGCGACAGGATTTCCAGCCCCACCTCGGCGGTATCCACGCTGGGCCGCACCACGCGGCGCACGACGGCGATCGCCCAGCCTTCGTCCTGATGGATGCCCACCGCGATGCCGGGGGCGAGCCAATCGCCGGCGGGGGTGGTGATCTCGACGCCGTAACCCTTTTCGCTCACATCATGCACCACCCAGCTTTCGCAGACCTCGTTGTCGCCGGGCAGGACATGGGTGGGGCGGGCATCGAGGCGCGCCTGTTGTTGGCGGGTCTTTTCCCGCACGAAGCCGAAGATAGGGGTGCCCACCTGGCCGTCGTAGGTGAGGCTGTCGGCGGGCGTGGCGGGATTGGGCACAGGGTGAGCGCTTTGCGTCATACCCTTGTAGAGGGTGGTGAAGCCATGAATGACGCAGATCTGGAGGAAGGAGCGCGTGCGCGCGTGGTGCCGCTTGTCGAAATGCACATGCTCCGCCGAAGGGCGCGAGCGGCTCAGGCTTTGGGCAAGCCGCGCCAGGACTTCCAGGAGGTCGGCGCGGCGGTAGAGCGTCGGATCAATGATCCCCAGCAGCGCAGGCATCGCGCCCTGTTCCACCTGTTTGAGGGCCGTGACGAGACGGGGAACCGCGCCCCCCGGCCCGAAGCAGCGGGCCATGAAATGGCGTTCGGAGGTGGGGGTGAGCCGCACCGGCGTGCTGCGCCGGGAGAAATCCACGTGGAAAATGGCGGTCGCCCCCGGCAGGTCCTCCCACACGTACTCATCGGCGAGGGCGTCGATGAGGTGACGCGCCAGGGCAAGCTGCGGTTTGGTGAACTGCCTGGGCTCGGTGACCGTTGCCATGAGCAGCTTGAGCAGCTCCCGCACGAAAGTGGTCTCGGTGCCCGTCGTCGGGTTGAGTACCACGGGCAGGCGCATGAGCCCTTCGTCCTCGGCCAGCCGGATGAGACTATAGACCTCATCCCACCATTCCGCCGGCGGCGGCTGATAACGCAGCGTGAACCAATGATGCTGCAGGTCGAGGCGGCGGATGGTGCGCACGGCCAGCGTGGCCAGTTCCCGTTTTTCGCGCCGGTTGGCCAGCGATTCGGCCAGGGTGCGGAAATGGGCGTTGATGGAGGCTTCGAGGAATTCGTAGGCGGTATTCCACAGGCGCTCCTCGATTGCCTTGTGCAGGCGGGGGGATTCCACATACTGGCTGCGCAGTTTGCGCTCTGCGGCCTGGCCCGCCTGATCGAGACGATAGAGCTTGGTGGCCCGATGCTTCACCGGGGCCTCGTCGGCGAGCTGCAGGAGCCAATGGCTCAGCTCGGCAAGCAATTGTGTCGGATCGTTGACGGGAAGCTGCGCGAGCAGCGTGGTGAGCGCCTCGTCCCGTGCAAGGGGATGGTCGGGCCCTTTGGAGAAGAATTTCCTGAAGCTGATCATGGAGTTTTCGAGGGCAAGCCGGGCTGCCGGTTGGTGGTTTTTGCCTGGGCCGCCTCCGCGAACAGCAATTCCCGTGCCACGCGCGGGGCCCATGGGGCCCCGTTCCTGCCGGCTGCTTCGGCAACGGGAGCCCCCCGTTGGGACGGAAAAAGGGTCGCTGCGTTCAGGATACAACACGAGCCAGGAAAGCGTGGCGGGAGCCAACATCCCAGGGCGGACAAATTCAGCTCCTGCGGGGAGCGGGGGCGTTGGCGGCGTAGCGCGGGATGGGGCCTAAGGCCTACTCGATTGAATTGATGGGGACACTGCGGGGACAGAAAGGCGCCAAAAGCGGGGTGTGTGCCAGTGTACACTATCGCTGGACGCCTCGTTGGTGGTGCCGGCAGCAGGATTTGAACCCGCGACCTTCTGATTACAAATCAGCTGCTCTACCTGCTGAGCTATGCCGGCGGGGCGCTCATTATCCCAGATTTCCTCGTCCCCGGCGTTCGCCTGCGGGAAAAACGGCGCCGTGGTGCGGGGGTGGGAAGGCGGCCGAAACGCCTCCTGACGATCATGGTGCCTCGCCGCTCCAATGACGAGGCGGCGGTTCGCCATGGTCCCTCACCGCTGTCGTCTCCCAGAGGGGCGGCGAAACGCTGGGGTTTTTTAACCTAAACGGACAAAAAAGTCCCGTATCAGAAGCACTTATCCCCGGGATCAAAATTTCTTCATTGATAAATTAACAGATTCTTATGTACAGTCCGCCCCTCGCCCCGGCGGGCCGTGTCCAGCCTGGGCGGGGACTTGCCCGCCGCCCGAGGCTTTTCCATCGGCTATGGTGAGAAATCCGGGATTGGGCGGGCATCCCCGCGGTCGGGCGCTGCGGTTTGAGACAAAGGTGCCGCTGCGCGGCAAAGGGGCGGGCATCCGGGACGCGGAAAAAGGAAGGTTTCATGAGTGCTGTGATCAGAACGGAAAACCACGAGCGGCAGGAGATCAAATACACCACCTGTTACATGTGCGCCTGCCGCTGCGGCATTAAGGTCACCCTGGAGGACAACAAGGTCCGCTTCATCCAGGGCAACCGCAATCACCCCACCAACCAGGGGGTGCTCTGCGCCAAGGGCAACGCGGGCATCATGAAACAGTATTCCCCCGCCAGGCTGAGGAAGCCCCTCATGCGCAAGCCCGGGGCGCCGCGAGGCTCGGGGGAATTCGTGGAGATCGAGTGGGAGCAGGCGCTGGACCTGTTGACCGACCGCCTCGAACTCATCCGTTCCACCGATCCCTCCAAGCTTGCCTTCTTCACCGGCCGCGACCAGATGCAGGCCCTGACCGGCCTGTGGGCGCAGCAGTTCGGCACCCCCAACTGGGCGGCCCACGGGGGGTTCTGCTCCGTCAACATGGCGGTGGCGGGGCTTTACACCATCGGTTTTTCCTTCTGGGAGTTCGGCGCGCCGGACTGGGACTACGCCAAGTATTTCGTGCTCTGGGGCGTGGCCGAGGACCATTCCTCCAACCCCATCAAGATCGGCCTGGAGAAACTCAAGCGCCACGGCGGCAAGTTCGTGTCGATCAACCCCGTGCGCACCGGCTATTCCGCCATCGCCGACGAATGGGTGCCCATCCGGCCGGGCCACGACGGCCTGCTGGCATTGTCCATCGTGCACGTGCTGCTCTCCCGGGAACTGTTCGACTGGGAGTTCCTGGTGCGCTACACCAACGCGCCGTGGCTGGTGGTGCAAACCCCGGGGCAGAAGGGGGATGGCCTCTTTCTGCGGGATGAGGCGGGCAATCCCCTGGTCTGGGACCTGGAGAAGGAAAGCTTCGTCTCCGCCCTGGAGGCGGATATTGCGCCGGCGCTCTTCGGTGAATTCGTTGCTCCCGATGGCCGCCCGGTGAAGACGGTGATGACGCTGGTGGCGGAGCGCTATCTGGATGAGCGTTACGCACCGCGGAACGTGGCGCGGGAGTGCGGGGTGCCGGCCGAGACCATCGAGCGGCTGGCGCTGGAGATGGCCCATGTGGCCTTCAAGGAGACCATCGAGCTGGATATCCAATGGACCGATGTCTGGGGCCGCAAGCACGACAAGGTGGTGGGGCGTCCCGTGGCCATGTATGCCATGCGGGGGATTTCCGCCCACTCCAACGGCTTCCATACCTGCCGCGCCATCCATCTCATCCAGATTCTTTTGGGGGCGCTGGATGGGCCCGGCAACTTCCGCGCCCGTGCGCCGTATCCGAAACCCATTCCGCCCCATCAGCTGCCGGAAAACAATCTGGACATCATCCACGCGCCCAACACGCCGCTGGCGCGACCGCCCCTGGGTTTCCCCACCCGGCCGGAAGACCTGGTGATCGATGCCGAAGGACATCCGGTGCGCATCGACAAGGCCTATTCCTGGGAGAGTCCGCTGGCCTCCCATGGCCTCATGCACATGGTGATCACCAACGCCACCCGGCACGACCCCTACGCCATCGACACCCTGATCCTGTTCATGGCCAACATGGCGTGGAATTCCACCATGAACACCCAGCGCATCCAGGAGATGCTCCTGGAGGAGGACCCGGAGGAGTTTGGCCAGTACAAGATTCCCTTCCTCGTGGTGGTGGATGCTTTCCACTCCGAGATGGTCAACTTCGCCGACCTGGTGCTGCCGGACACCACCTACTTGGAGCGGCACGATTGCATTTCGCTGCTGGATCGCCCCATTTCCGAGCCCGACGCGGCGGCGGATGCCATCCGCCATCCGGTGGTCACGCCAGACCGGGATGTGCGTCCCTGGCAGGAAGTGCTGGTGGAGCTCGCCAGCCGACTCAAGTTCCCCGCCTTCACGAACAAGGACGGCACGCGCAAGTTCAAGGACTACAAGGACTTCATCGTCAATTTCGAACGCAGCCCCGGTGTCGGTTTCCTCGCCGGCTGGCGCGGCAAGGATGGCACCAAGTCCCTCAAGGGCGAGCCCAATCCGAAGCAGTGGGAAAAATACATCGAGAACCAGTCCTTCTTCGCCCACCACTGGCCGGACAACCAAAAATACAACCGCTTCGTCAACCGGGACTACCTGGAAGTGGCGGCGGATGCCGGCTTCGTCGGCAAGGTGGAACCCATCATCATGCAGATTTACTCGGAGCCGCTGCAGAAATTCCGGCTGGCGGGGCAGGGGCTCTACGATGGGCCACAACCCACCAGCCACACGGACCGGGAGCGGCTTGCCAAATACTTCGATCCCCTGCCCCTGTGGTACACCCCGCTGGAGCAGCAGCGCATCAATGCCGAGGAATATCCCTTCTTCGCCCTCACCCAGCGCCCCATGTTCATGTACCACAGTTGGGATTCGCAGAATGCCTGGCTGCGCCAGATCATGGCGCAAAACCGCCTCTACATGAATGCGAGAAAGGCGGCCGAGCTGGGGCTCAAGGACGATGACTGGGTGTGGGTGGAGTCCCACAACGGCCGCATCCGCTGCCAGCTCAAGACCATGGAGGGCTGCGAGGAAAACACGGTGTGGACGTGGAATGCCATCGGCAAGCAGCGGGGAACCTGGGGCCTTACCCCGGATGCTTCCGAAGCCACCAAGGGCTTCCTCCTCAACCACCTCATTTCCGAACTGTTGCCGGAAAAGCCAGGTGAGCGCCCCCTCACCAATTCCGATCCGGTCACCGGCCAGGCGGCGTGGTTCGATCTGCGGGTGCGGGTGTACAAGGCTGAAGCGACTGACGGGGAAAGCCTGCCCCAGTTCCCGCCGGTCAAACCCCTGCCCTGGGATGACGGACGGCGACCCGCGGTGCTGCGCTTTTCCGCGCGCGCCGGAGACGAATGACGCCCCCTTGAGGAAGACAAATGCGTTTGGGACTCGTGATCGATCTGGATGTCTGCGTGGGCTGCCATGCCTGCGCCATCGCCTGCAAACAGTGGAATGCCTCCGGCACCACCGGACCGCTCTCCGACTATGAGCCCTACGGGGCCGAGCCGTCCGGCGTTTGGTTCAACCGCATCCGCCACTTCGAGGTGGGCGAGTATCCCCACAACAAGACCATCAACTTCCCCATGTCCTGCATGCACTGCGAGGATGCCGCCTGTGTCACCGTCTGCCCCACGGGCGCGTCCTACAAACGCGCCGAGGATGGCATCGTCCTCGTCGATCAGGACAAATGCATGGGGTGCAACTACTGCTCCTGGGCCTGCCCGTACGGCGCCCGGGAGCTCGACCGCGCCAGCGGAACCATGAAGAAGTGCACCCTCTGCATCGACCGCATCTACGACGAGAATCTGCCCATCGAGGAACGCCAGCCGGCCTGTGTGCTCACCTGTCCGGCGCATGCGCGCATGTTCGGCGACTTCGACGACCCCGATTCCGCTGTCTCGCGCGCCGTGCGGGAGCGCGAGGGCTATCAGTTGCTGCCGGAGCTGGGCTACAACCCCACCAACCACTACCTGCCGCCGCGCAAGGCGCCGCCGATCCCCACGGAGAACCTGGGCAAGCCTGGCTTCAAAGAGCGGCTAAAGAATTTTGCGAACCGGATCGTCAAGAGGTAAGCACCGTGCATCCCGCATTCAGTGTCATTTTCTTCACTGTGAGCTCCGGCGCAGGCTTCGGCCTGTTCGCCCTGCTCTATGCCGCCGATCTTTTCCGTCTGGGCGGGGGGCTTGCGCCGAAACAGGTGGCCCTGGGCGGTGGCATCGCCCTCATCCTCATCATTGCCGGGCTCATTTCCTCCGTGGGCCATCTTGCCAATCCGAAGAATGCCTGGCGGGCCTTCAGCCGCTGGCGCACCTCCTGGCTGTCGCGGGAGGGCGTCTTCGCCGTCGCCTTCTTTCCCTTCGGCTTCGGTTATGTGGCCCTTGCCTTTCTCCACGCCGACTGGGAGTCGCTACGGCTTGCGCTGGGGGGCGTGGCGACCCTCCTTGCCTGGGCCACGCTCTTTTCCACCAGCATGATCTACGCCTGCCTGAAGACCATCCGCCAGTGGAACACGCCGCTGGTGCCGGCCAATTATCTGGCCCTGGGGCATTACACGGGGGCCTTCATCCTGCTGCTGGTGGCAAGCGCAGCCGAAGTGGATGCCGCGCCTTACCGGCAGTGGGTGCTTTTCTTCCTCATCGCGGCGGCTGCCCTCAAGGGTCTCTACTATTTCTGGATTGGCAGCCCGGTGGCGACCTCCACCATCCAAACCGCCACCGGATTCACCCGCGCCCAGGTGAAACTCCTGGACGCCGGGCATACCCACGGCACCTTCCTCACCCAGGAATTCGGCTTCAGGATCGCCCGCCGCTGGGCGTGGGCGCTGCGGATTTTCGTCTTCCTCGCGGCCTTCCTGATTCCTTTGCTTTGGCTCCTTGACGGGCGGAGTCTCTCCGGAGGCGCGGTCGCCGCCCTCATTGCCCTGAGCGGCGTTTTGGCCGAGCGCTGGCTGTTCTTTGCCGAGGCGCGGCATGTGGTGAACCTCTACCACGGGGCCCAGCGTTGTTAGAGAGGGTTGAAAATGCCCAGAACAACGGTATATTAGCGTCCGTTAATATACTTCGTGGAGGACGATCATGTTCATGAGTTTCGGTATCAAGGAAGTGGATCCCCTGACCGTGCAGCGCATGCAGGCGGAGGGGGAGGTGGTGTTGGTGGACGTGCGCACCGAGGCGGAATTTGCCGCCGGCGCCATTCCCGGGGCGCGCTTTTTGCCGCTCCATCTCCTTCCCCTGGCGGGCGATGAGCTGCCCAAGGACAAGCCGGTGGTCTTCTACTGCCGCAGTGGGGCCCGCTCTGCCCAGGCCTGCGCCTACATGGCCAACAAGGGCTACGATCAGGTGTACAACCTGGCGGGCGGCATCATCAACTGGGCGCGGGCGGGGTTGAAGCTCGCCGCGGCGTGAAGGCCCCCGTGGCGGGTGTTGTCAGACGCGGCCAACTGGATTATAAATAACCGTTTATCGCATATTCGTGGTTGCGAATTTTTTCATAAACCCTTCTGGAGGCTCACCATGCACTTTGACAAAGAACTCGATGCGCGCGGCCTGAACTGCCCGCTTCCCATCCTGCGCACCAAGAAAGCCCTTGCCGAGATGTCCAGCGGCCAGATCCTCAAGGTCGTCGCCACCGACCCCGGCTCCGTCAAGGACATGCAGGCCTTCGCCAAACAGACCGGCAATGAACTGGTGTCCTCCGCCGAGTCCGGTGGGGAGTTCACCTTCTTCATGAAGAAAAAATAATCCCCATCCGCGCACTTGCCCATAACAATCACAACGGTTGGACAGGAACGGGCGTGATTCAACCCTGAGAGGAGGCACCCCCATGGAAGACAAGAAGCTGGCGATCATCGCCACCAAAGGCACGCTCGACTGGGCCTATCCGCCCCTGATCCTGGCATCCACCGCCGCGGCCCTGGGTTATACGGTGCAGGTCTTTTTCACCTTCTACGGCCTGCAGATCCTGCGCAAGGACCTGAGCGGTCTCAAGGTGAGCCCCTTGGGCAACCCCGGCATGCCCATGAAAATGCCCTTCGGGCCGAAATGGTTCCGCTCCATCAACTGGAACATCCCCAATGCGATCCAGGCCATCGTGCCGGGTTTCGAATCCCTCGCCACGGCCCTGATGAAAAAAACCGTCGCCAACAACGGCGTGGCCACCATTGAGGAACTGCGCACCCTCTGCCGTGAGGCGGACGTGAAATTCATCGCCTGCCAGATGACCGTGGACCTGTTCGGTTTCGAGCACGATGATTTCATCGATGGCCTGGAATACGGCGGCGCCGCGACTTTCTTCGAATTCGCCGGCGAATCGGATATCTGCCTGTTCATCTGAACGGGCGGCGCGGCGGCGAAAAACCGGTGGGTTGCGGCTCACCGGTTTTTTTGTGCCCCTTGCCCCATCAGGGTCGAGGCGGCGCACGGAGTAGGTTAAAATCTCATCACCTCGGGCGCAGCGCATGCGTCCGGAAGCCTCCCATGAGCACGGTACGCGGCTGCCCTTTCCCAGACGATCTCTACTACGACGTGGATTCCAACGTGTGGTGTCGCCGTGAAGCGGATGGCACCGTCAGCGTCGGGATGACCGCCTACGGGGTGGCGCTGGCCGGTCCCATCGTCGCCTTCACGCCGAAGGCTTTGGGCCGCCGGGTGGATCAGGGACGGTCGGTGGCCACCGTGGAGTCGGGGAAATGGGTAGGGCCGGTGAAGGCACCGGTGAGCGGCGAGATCATCGCCATCAATACGGCCCTGGAAGCACAGCCAAGCCTCATCAACGAAGACCCCTACGGGCAGGGATGGTTGGTGCGCATCGCACCTGCCGATTGGGACGACGAGGTGGATACGCTTCTCACCGGCGAGGCGGCGCTGGCCGCCTTCGAGGTGAAAATGGAGGCGGAAGGCTTCACCGGTTGCGCGTAGGGCGGGCAACCGCGGGCGCGCGGGAGGAGGCAATGACCCACAGTCTGGCCGATGCGGACGGCGTGCTGGATGCTCTCGACGGGGTAAGGCTGGATAAAGACCTCGTGCGGGCCTTGAGCCGCGCGGCGGTGCCCACGCCCATCACCTTTCATATCCCAAGCTTCAAGACCTTTGCCTCGGGGGAGATTGGGCCTGTTGCTGCGCGCTGGCCGGCGGTGTCCATCACCGGTGGCGAGTGCGCCCTTGCCTGTGACCACTGCAAGGCGAAAATCCTGCAACCCATGATCCCGGCGCGCACCCCGGAGGTTCTGTGGGAGATCGTCAACCGCGAGATCGCCCGTGGTGCCTCCGGGATGCTCCTCACCGGCGGCTCCAACCGGCGCAACGAGGTGGACTACAGTGGCCATCTGCCGATCCTGCGCCGCATCAAGGACACCTTCCCCGATTTCCGCATCGCTGTTCACACCGCCCTCACCGATTTGCCCCGCGCCCGCGCATTGCGGGAGGCGGGCGTGGATGTGGCCATGATGGATGTCATCGGCGCCCAGGATACCCTGACCCAGGTGTATCACCTGAAACGGCCGGTGGCCGATTTCGAAGACAGCCTCGCCTCCCTTCTGGAAAGCGGGCTGCGGGTGGTGCCCCATATCGTGCTGGGGCTCCACTACGGCCGCTTCTTGGGCGAGTGGCGGGCGCTGGAGATGGTGGCCCGTCACCGCCCCCATGGGCTGGTGCTGGTGGTGGCCATGCCCTTCTACGCGCCGCCCACCCGCCCCTTTGCCACACCCGATGCGCAAGAGGTGGGTCGTTTTTTCCTCGAGGCGCGCGCTGCCCTGCCGGACATTCCCCTCGCCCTGGGCTGTGCGAGACCGCCGGGACGGGTGCGGCTTGCCATCGATGCCTATGGCGTGCTCGCGGGGCTCGATGCCATCGCCCATCCGGCGGAGGGCGTGGTGGAACTTGCCCTGCGTCTGGGGCGGCCGGTGCGCATTGGCGCGGGTTGCTGCTCGCTGCCGCCGGCGCTCGCCGGAAGTCACACCCTCCCCGTGGATGAAGCCACTTGGGCTTTGCAGCGCAGGCCCGCTTCTTCCCGTTTTCCCCTGCCGGTGGTCTGTCATGGCTGAAGTCTGGCGGCTCCTGGATACCGGCCTGCGCCCGGCGGCGGAAAACATCGCCTTGAACCGCGCCCTCCTGGAGGCACGCGCCGCCGGCGAGGTGGGCAACACCCTGCGCTTCCTGCGCTTCATGCCCTCCGCTCTGGTGGGTTTCCACCAGAATCCGGAACAGGAACTGGACCTCGACTACTGCCGCCGGGAGAACATCGCCGTGCAACGGCGCCTCACCGGTGGCGGCGCCATCTACTTCGATGCGAGCCAACTGGGGTGGGAGCTGTATTGTGACCGGCGCGATTTTGGCAAAAGTGATCTCGCGGCCATCGCCCGGGTGATCTGCGAAGCCGCGGCCAAGGGCATCTCCCGCCTGGGGGTGGCCGCCCGCTTCCGCCCCCGCAACGACATCGAAGTGGCGGGGCGCAAGATTTCCGGTACCGGCGGCGTCTTCGAAGGGGATGCCCTGCTCTACCAGGGCACGTTGCTCATCGATGTGGAGGTGGAGCGTCTGCTGCGGGTGCTGCGGCTGCCGGTGGAGAAACTGGCGGACAAGGCCATCGCCTCGGTGCGGGAACGGGTGGTGTCCCTGGCGGAACTGCTGGGAGCGAGGCCCCCCGTGGCGGAGGTGCAGGCTGCGCTGGTTGAATCCTTCAGCGAGGCCTTCGGCGTGCGTTTTGCCGAAGGGGGGCTCACCGCCGCCGAGGAGGCGCGCTTTGCCGCAGCGCTCAAGGAGATCGATGACGAGGCCTGGGTGCATGGCCTGCAGAAGCGGGGCCAGGTGCCGCGGGTGGAGGCGGTGCGCAAGTTCCCCGGCGGACTCGTGCGCGTGGGTCTGGCCTACGACCGGCTGCGGGATCGGGTGATG
This sequence comes from Burkholderiales bacterium, assembly GCA_023511995.1. NCBI lineage: Bacteria > Pseudomonadati > Pseudomonadota > Betaproteobacteria > Burkholderiales > Burkholderiales bacterium. The sequence continues at coordinate 32,263 of JAIMAL010000015.1, read as the reverse complement.
CAGATCCAGTTCACCGGGGATTTCTTCGTCTCCCCCCGGCGCGCCATTTTCGACCTGGAGGCGCGGCTGCGGGATGTCAAGGGGGAGGCGCTGGCGGACGCCGTGCAGGCGTTCCTTGCCGGCGGTGGGGTGGACCTGGGCGGGCTTGCCCCCACCGACTTCGCCGAGGTGGCGCGGGAGGCGCTCCAGCGGGCGCGGACATGAGGCGGACATGATGGAGCGGGTGGATGTGCTGGTGGTGGGCTGTGGGCCGGCAGGGGCGGCCGCCGCCGCGGCGGCGGCGGAAGCCGGGGCGAGGGTGCTCGTGGTGGAAAAGCGGCAACGGGTGGGCGTGCCCGTGCAATGCGCGGAATTCATCCCGCTGCCCCTGGCCGCTGCCGCGCAGGCGCCGGGCGTGGTGAAGCAGCGGATTTCCGGCATGAACACCTGCCTGCCCTCGGGGCGTTGGGTGCACACGGTGGCGGGCGGACTCATGATCGATCGCGCCGCCTTCGACCGGCATCTCGCCCATCGGGCGCAGGCGGCGGGTGCAGCCCTTGCCACCGGCACCGCCCTCATCGCCCTCGATGCCGCGGCTCGCGTGGCCTGCCTGAAAGACGGGCACGGCGTAAGGCAGGTGGGCTACGGTGCGCTGGTGGCGGCGGATGGTCCCCTCTCCCGTGTCGGGCGGCTTTTGGGACTTGTTCCCCTTGTCCTGTTGTGGACCCGCCAGTACACCTTCCGCTTAGCCCGCGCCCATGCCGATACCGATGTGTGGCTGGGGGAGGATTTCCCGGGCGGCTATGCCTGGTTCTTCCCCCGGGGCGGGACGGTCAATGTGGGCCTGGGGTTGGCCGGCCCGGCCGAGCAGCTCAAAGGGCGCCTCACGCGCCTTTGTGACCACCTCATCGCCCAGGGCCGGCTGCAGCCCCCCGTCCTTTCCCGCACGGGCGGGGCCATTCCGGTGGGCGGGCTGCGCCCACGGCTGGTGACCCAGGGCGTGGTCTTCGCCGGCGATGCGGCGGGCCTCACCCATCCAGTGAGCGGGGCGGGCATTGCCGCCGCGGTGGACTCCGGGGCCCAGGCGGGGCGCGCTGCGGCCGCCTGGGTGGGGGGCCGCCGGCACGCCCTCGGCGACTACGAAGAGGCGGTGCGGGAGGTGTATGGTCCCAGTCTTGACCGGGCGCTGGCGCGCCGGCGTGAGCTGTGGCGCAAGGCGAAACGGAGCGATGAGGACTTCCGGCGCGGCTGGGTTGGCTTTGCCGAATATTTTGCGCGGGATGGCGATGAATAGACTGCAGCGTTCCCCCGAATACGTGCAGATGAGCACGGCGGCGGCGATCACCCTGGGCATGCTCCCCGGGAGGATGTATCGCACCGAGTGCACCCATTGTCTCAATCTGCTGCTTACCTATGCGGAAGGCTGCCGCGCCAACTGCGCCTACTGCGGGCTCGCCCGGCACCGGGAGGAGGCACGGGATTACGCCGAGCGCAATTTCATCCGCGTCGACTGGCCCCTCGCCCGCTACGACGAGGTGATCGCCCGCGTCAGGGCGGGCGCGGATCGCGGCCGTTTCCAGCGCATGTGTATTTCCATGATCACCCATCCGGATTCCGATGCCGACACGCGGGTGCTGCTGGATAAATGGGTGCGGGCGCTGCCCCACATTCCGGTTTCCATCCTTTCCAACCCCACCACCATGAGCCGCAGCGATCTCGTGGAGCTGAAGGCGTTGGGCGCGGACATCTTCACCGTGGCGCTGGATGCGGTCACCCCGGAGATTTTCGAGCGTACCCGCGGCCGCACCGTGGACAGTCCCCACCGCTGGGAGAAATACTGGCAGGCCATCGAATGGGCGGCGGAGGTGTTTGGCCCGGAGCGTTTCGGCGTCCACCTCATCTGCGGCATGGGGGAGACGGAGCGGGAACTCCTCAGCCTTTGCCAGAAAATCCGCGACATGGGCGGCCACACCCATCTTTTCGCCTTCTTCCCCGAGCGCGGGTCGCTGATGGAGGACTGGCCCGCCTGCGATGCGGGGCAATGGCGCCGCGTGCAGCTCGGCCGTTATCTCATCGATCACGCCGGCGGCCGTGTCGAGCGCATGGGCTTCGATGCAGAAGGCCGTGTCATCGACTTCGGTTTTGCGCGCAACGCGCTCGATTCCATCATCGACAGTGGCAGACCCTTCCGCACCTCGGGCTGTCCGGGGCCGGAAGCCGACATCTCCGCCTGCAACCGTCCCTACGGGGACTCCAGCCCCTCCGACATCCGCTCCTATCCCTTCCCCCTCGTCCGCCAGGACGTGCTCCTCGTGCGCCGGCAGCTTGGCGCCCTGCCGGCGTGCTCTGGCCGGCCGGCCTCCCCTGCATGGTCGTGTGGGGAATAGCGGGCCGCGGGCAGGCTGAAGCCTCCCCTGGGGCAAGGCGCGGGAAGCCAAGGCGTGCCTAGAGTCCCAGCCGCTGCCAGATGGTGGCGGTGGGGCCGGCCTGATTGAGGGTATAGAAATGCAGCCCCGGCGCGCCGCCTTCCAGCAGGCGGGCGCACAGGTCGGTGACCACGTCCAGCCCGAAGGCGCGCAAGCCGTCGAGGTCGTCGGCCATGCCCTCCAGGCGTTTGCGCAGCCAGCGGGGGATTTCCGCCCCGCAGGCATCGGAGAAGCGGGCAAGCTGCGCGTAATTGGTGATGGGCATGATGCCCGGCACGATGGGGATTTCCACGCCCAGCGCCCGCACGTCATCGACGAAGCGGAAATAGGCATCCGCGTTGTAGAAATACTGGGTGATGGCGCCGTTGGCGCCGGCTTCCACCTTGCGCCGGAAATTGAGCAGGTCCTCGCGGGCGCTCCTCGCCTGGGGATGGAATTCGGGATAGGCCGCCACCTCGATGTGGAACCAGTCGCCGGTCTCCTGCCGGATGAAAGCCACCAGTTCGTTCGCATAGTGGAACTCGCCGGGATCGGCCATCCCCGAGGGCAGGTCGCCGCGCAGGGCGACGATGCGGCGGATGCCCTGTGCCTTGTAGGTGGCCAGCACTTCGCGGATGCTTTCGCGGCTCGCGCCGATGCAGGACAGATGCGGTGCGGCGTTGAAGCCCTCGGCCTGGATTTCCAGCACTGTCTCCAGGGTGCGGTCGCGGGTGGAGCCGCCGGCGCCATAGGTGACGGAGAAGAAGGCCGGCTGCAGACGCGCAAGCTGGCGCCGCGTGGCCCGCAGCTTTTCCACGCCCTCGGGGGTCTTGGGCGGGAAGAACTCGAAACTGAAGGTGCGCTTGTCAGACATGTCTCACCACGGCGTGCCCAAAGTGCGCAGCTTCCGGAGATCGCGGTCGGCTTTGGCTCTGAGGCTTCCCCATCCTCCGGGCTCCAGGGCTTCAGTAACGGTAATGCTCGGCCTTGTACGGGCCTTCGATGGGTACACCGATGTAGGCCGCCTGTTCCGGCGTCAGCACCGTGAGTTCGGCGTTGAAGCGCTTGAGCTGCAGGCGTGCCACTTTCTCGTCCAGCTTCTTCGGCAGCGTATAGACGCCAATGGGATATTTGTCGGTGTGGTTGAAAAGCTCGATCTGCGCCAGGGTCTGATTGGCAAAGGAAGAGCTCATCACATAGCTGGGATGTCCGGTGGCGCAGCCCAGATTCACCAGCCGGCCCTTGGCGAGGAGGATGATCCGTTTGCCATCGGGGAAGATCACGTGATCCACCTGCGGCTTGATCTCCTCCCACTGGTATTTTTCCAGGCTGGCCACGTCGATCTCGTTGTCGAAATGGCCGATGTTGCAGACGATGGCCTGGTTTTTCATCCTCAGCATGTGCTCATGGGTGATCACATGGTAATTGCCGGTGGCAGTGACGAAGATGTCCGCCTTGTCGCACGCATAATCCATCGTGACGACGCGGTAGCCTTCCATGGCCGCCTGCAGGGCGCAGATGGGGTCGATTTCGGTGACCCACACCTGGGCGCAGAGGGCGCGCAGGGCCTGTGCCGAACCCTTGCCCACGTCCCCATAACCGCACACCACGGCGATCTTGCCGGCGATCATCACGTCGGTGGCGCGCTTGATGCCATCCACCAGAGATTCGCGGCAGCCGTAGAGGTTGTCGAACTTGCTCTTGGTCACCGAGTCGTTGACGTTGATGGCCGGGAAGCGGAGTTCCCCCCGCGCGTGCATCTGATAGAGGCGGTGAACCCCGGTGGTGGTTTCCTCGGTGACCCCCTTGATGTGGCGGATGCGTGTGGAATACCAGGTGGGATCCTGCTTGAGCCGCCGGCGGATGGTATCGAAGAGGATGGACTCCTCCTCGCTCGTGGGATGGGCGAGCACCGTCGGGTCCTGCTCGGCGCGGGTGCCCAGATGCAGAAGAAGCGTGGCATCGCCGCCGTCGTCGAGGATCATGTTGCTGAAGCCGCCATCCGGCCACTCGAAAATGCGGTGGGTGAATTCCCAGTATTCCTGCAGCGACTCGCCCTTGTAGGCAAAAACGGGAATACCCTGTGCGGCGATGGCGGCGGCGGCATGATCCTGGGTGGAGAAGATGTTGCAGGACGCCCACCGTACTTGGGCACCCAAGGCGACCAGGGTTTCGATCAATACCGCCGTCTGGATGGTCATGTGCAGGGACCCGGAGATGCGCGCGCCTTTCAGGGGCTGGCTTGCCGCATACTCCTCACGGATGGCCATGAGCGCAGGCATCTCGCTTTCGGCGATGGCGATCTCCTTGCGCCCCCAGTCGGCGAGGGAAAGATCGGCGATTTTGAAATCGGTGAAATTGGCAGGTGCGTTCATCACGGTCTCCTGAAAATGAACGGGCGCCGTTGCCAGGACACGCTCCGCCGAGCCTGGCCTGCCGTGCGGCAGGTCGCAGCGCCCCTCGGCGGCGTCCCCCTTGTGTGATTCAAAGCCCGGCGTCGGCCCGCAAGGCCTCGACCTTGTCGGTGGCCTCCCAGGTGAATTCCGGTTCGTCGCGGCCGAAATGCCCGTAGGTGGCCGTGCGCGTGTAGATGGGGCGCAGCAGGTCCAGGCTTTGGATGATGCCCTTCGGCCGCAGGTCGAAATGTTTTTCGATGAGCCCGACGATGCGCTCGTCGGCAAGCCGGCCGGTGCCGAAGGTGTTCACCATCAGCGAAACGGGCTTGGCCACCCCGATGGCATAGGCCACCTGCACCAGGCATTTGCGGGCGAGCCCCGCGGCGACGATGTTCTTCGCCACGTGACGCGCCGCGTAGGCCGCCGAACGGTCCACCTTGGAGGGGTCCTTGCCGGAAAAGGCACCGCCCCCGTGGGGGGCCGCGCCGCCATAGGTATCGACGATGATCTTGCGCCCGGTCAGTCCCGTATCGCCATGGGGCCCGCCGATGACGAAACGGCCGGTGGGGTTCACCAGATAGCGGGTTTGTTTGCGCATGCCTGCCGGGATCACAGGTTTGACGATCTCCTCAATCACCGCCTCGGTGAGCACGGCGTGGGAGACTTCCGGATGGTGCTGGGTGGAAATCACCACCGTCTCCACGCTGGCGGGCTGGCCGTCCACATAACGGATGGTGACCTGGGATTTCGCATCCGGCCGCAGCCAGGGCAGCCGCCCGTCCTTGCGCAGCTCCGCCTGGCGTTCCATCAGCCGGTGGGCGTAGTAAATGGGCATGGGCATGAGCTGCGGGGTTTCATCGCAGGCGAAACCGAACATGAGGCCCTGATCCCCCGCGCCCTGGTCGAGGAAGAGGCCCTCCCCTTCGTTCACGCCGATGGCAATGTCCTGGGATTGTTTGTGCACGCTGGTCATCACCGCTGCGGTTTCATAATCGAAGCCGATGGCCGGATCGTCATAACCGATGCGCTTGATGGTGTCGCGGGCAATCTGGCTGTAGTCCACCACGGCACCGGTGGTGATCTCGCCCGCCACTACGCAGAGATTGGTCGTCACCAGCGTTTCGCAGGCTACGCGGGAATGGGGGTCCTGGGTTAAGATCGCGTCCAGGATCGCATCGGAAATCTGATCGGCCACCTTGTCCGGATGACCTTCGGACACCGACTCGGAAGTGAACAGAAAATCGCTCATTTTGCCGTTTCTTTTTTGGAAGTTCACAAGAATTCAGCAGGATACCACATTGCCCCGGCGCTTCCCAAGCGCGGCCGTGTCATGGCCTTTGCGCTGAGACTCGCGGCGCGGCTGCCCCTGCGCTTCTGGCACGCCTGCGGCGCCGTCCTGGGTTATCTCGCCTGGGCCGCCTCCCCCCGCTATCGCCGGCGACTCAAGGAAAATCTCCAAAATAGCGGCATCGCACCGGATGCGCGGGCGCTGCGACGACTGCGCCGGCAGGCGGTGGCCGAGGCGGGCAAGGCGTTGGGCGAACTCATCGTGTTGTGGGGACGGCCGCTCGATGAAGTGGCGCGCCTCGTTGCCACCTGTGAGGGCTGGGAGCACGTGGAGGCGGCGCAGGCGGGCGGCCGGGGCGTGATCTTCCTCACCCCCCATCTCGGCTGCTTCGAGGGGGCCGCGCTCTACGCTGCAAGCCGGCTTGCGCTGACGGTGCTCTACCGTCCGCCGAAGCTTGCCCGCCTCACGGGCCTGATGGAAGCGGGCCGCAGCCGCGGGGGGCTGAAGCTTGCCCGCACGGACTTGAGTGGCGTGCGCCAGCTTCTGGCCGCCCTTGCGCGGGGTGAGGCGGTGGGCATCCTGCCGGATCAGGTGCCAGCGGCGGGGCAGGGGGTGTGGGCACCGTTTTTCGGCCGGCCCGCCTACACCATGACCCTGGCCGCGAAACTGGCGCAGCGAAGCGGTGCGCCGGTCCTCTTCGCCGTGGCGCGGCGTCTGCCGAAGGGGAAAGGCTATGCCCTCACCATCACACCGCCGCCGCTGCCTTTCACCGGCGAGCCGGTGGAGGACGCCCGGCGCCTCAACGCGGCCATCGAAGCCCTGGTGCGCAGCTGCCCGGGGCAGTATCTGTGGAGTTACAACCGCTACAAGGGACCCAGCAAGCCGCGATGATGGTGCGCCTGGGCATTTTTCTCGTCTGGCTGGTGCATTTCCTGCCCCTTGCCTGGCAGAATCCTCTGGGCCAGGCGCTGGGGCTTGCCTTCTACGTTTTGGGGCGGGAGCGCCGGCGGGTGGCGGAGATCAACATCGGCCTGTGTTTCCCCGAGCTCTCGCCCAATGAGCGCAAACGCCTGGTGCGCCGCCATTTCCGCGCCTTCGGCCGCAGTTTCCTGGAACGCGGTATTCTCTGGTGGTCGTCCGCGGACCGCATCCGCCGCCTGGTGCGCATGGAGGGCGTGGAACACTGGCAGGCGGTGCGCGGCCGCCCCGTCATCTGGTTCGCTCCCCATTTCGTGGGGCTGGACATGGGTGGGGCGCGCCTGGCGCTGGAAGCCAACGCCGCTTCCATGTACAGCGCGCAGAAGAATCCGGTGTTCGACCGCCTGCTTCTGCGCGGCCGCACCCGCTTCAACGAGCAACGGCTGTTTTCCCGCCAGGACGGTGTACGGGAGGTGGTGAAGGTGATCCGCGCTGGCGTACCGTTTTATTATCTGCCCGACATGGATTTCGGTCCCCGTGATTCCATTTTCGTGCCCTTCTTCGGTGTTCCGGCGGCGACCATCACGGGGCTTTCGAGGCTCGCCCGTCTCGGCCAGGCGGTGGTGTTGCCGGTGGTGACCCGCCAGTTGCCCGGTGGTCAGGGTTATGTGCTGCGCTTTTATGCGCCGTGGGAGAATTTTCCCAGCGATGATGTCGAGGCCGACACCCGTCGCATGAATACCTTCATCGAAGCGCGGGTGCGGGAAATGCCGGAGCAGTATTTCTGGCTGCACAAGCGCTTCAAGACCCGGCCGCAGGGTCTGCCAACCCCCTACACGGAGGCAAAGTGATTCCCCGCATTCCCGAACCCGAACTGATGGACGATGCGGAACAGGCCCGCGCCTATGCCGAGGCGAATTTTGCCGAACCCCATGAGGCCTTCGTCGCCCACTTCCGCGCCCGCTTTCCGGATTTCGAGAAAGGCCAGGTACTGGATCTGGGTTGCGGGCCGGCGGATGTGACGGTGCGTTTTGCGCGAGCGTATCCCCGCTGCGGGATCACCGCGCTGGACGGTGCGGCCGCGATGCTGGCCTGGGCGCGGCGGCGGCTCGAGGAAGAAGGCCTCACCGGCCGCGTCCGGCTTGCCGAGGTGCGGCTGCCGGCGGCGCTTCCCGGCGGCTTCGACGCGGTGATTTCCAACAGCCTGCTGCATCATCTTGCCGACCCCATGGTGCTGTGGCAGAGCATGCGCGCTGCCGGGCGGCCGGGGGCGTGTGGCTTCGTCATGGACCTGATGCGGCCTTCCTCGCCCGCAGCGGCACAGGAACTCGTGGCACGGCATTGCGGGGCGGCGCCGCCGGTATTGCGGCGGGATTTCGAAAACTCCCTGTTTGCCGCCTACACGCCGGAGGAAGTCGCCGCCCAACTGAAACAGACCGGCCTCGATGACTGGCGTGTGGAAGTGGTGAGCGATCGGCACTGGGTGGCCTGGGGCCGCTTGTCGCCCGCGAAAGGATCCTGATGGGTTTTTCCAATCCGCCGCCGGAGGTGATCCGCGATCTTCTCTCCCGCGTGAAGACCATTGCCGTGGTGGGACTCTCCCCCAAGCCGGATCGTCCCAGCCATAAGGTGGCGCGCGCGCTAAAAGCGCTCGGCTATCGCATCATCCCGGTGCGGCCCGGCGTGGCCGAAGTGCTGGGGGAGAAGGCCTATGCGCGGCTTGCCGACGTGCCGGAAAAAATCGACCTGGTGGATGTCTTCCGCGCCGCGGAACACCTCGATGCCATCGTCGATGAATGCCTCCGCCTTGGCATTCCCGCCATCTGGATCCAGGAAGGCATCGTCAACGAGGCGGCGGCCGAGCGGGCGCGCGCAGCGGGGCTCCTCGTGGTCATGGACCGTTGCATCTACAAGGACCATGTGGCGTATCTTGGGGCGTGAGGCGGGGCGGCTCATTGCTGCGGCGTTCTTTGCCATCGGTGTGGTGCGTGCCGATGAGCTTTCCCAGGGAATCACCGCCTACCACGCGCGTGATTACGCGGAGGCCTTCGTCCGCCTCGCGCCTCTCGCGGAAAGGGGCGTGCCGGAGGCGATGTATGTGCTGGGGGAGATGTATCGCAAGGGCGAGGGACTGGTGCAGGACCGGGCAGAGGCGCAAAACCTCCTGCAGCGGGCGGCGGAGGCGGGGCATGTGCCCGCGGCGCTGGCCCTTGCCCAGCTCTTCGAGGCGGAAGGGGAAGGGCAGGATCTTGCCGCGGCTGTCACCTGGCTGCGCCGCGCCGCCCAAAGCGGCAGCGACGAGGCCTGTTTCCAACTGGGGCTCTACCACATCCGCGTCGAAGCCCACCGGGATTTTCCGGAAGCGGCGCTGTGGCTGCGCCGCGCCGCGGAGAAGGGGCATGCGGAAGCCCAGTATTTCCTTGGCCGTCTGCTCCTCGATGGGCGGGGATTGTCGGCCAACGTGGACGAGGCCCGTGCCTGGTTCCAACTCGCGGCGCGTCAGGGGCATGTGCGGGCGCAGCGTTTTTTGCGCGTGCTGGCCCTGCCGGACACGCCCGACCGGGGCCTTGCCTTGCGGGAGCTGCGGCGGCAGCTTGCCGCCGGCGTGGCGCGCCTGACCGGCGTGGCCACTGATCCGGGCTATGGCGGGCGCGACGATCCCATCCGCGCCGGCAGCGATTACGGCGCCCAGTGGGCTTATCTCAACGCACTGCGGGGGCCCCACGGAGAGGTGGTGCACTACCGCAGTCTCGGCCCCTGCTGCTTCTTCGTCCACCCGGATGCGCCGCGGGGGCGCGCTTTCCTTGACCGCTACGAAGTGGAGTATGACGGCGCGCCGCCGGTTATACTCCACTTCACCCTGTTTGCCGGCGACACCCGCCTGGAAGCCCCCGCCGGTTTCAGCTACTTGCGGCCCACCGGGGAATGAACATGCCGCTTCGCTTCACCAAAATGCACGGCCTGGGCAACGACTTCGTCGTCTTCGATGCCATTCACCAGCAGGTTGCGCTCACGCCGGAGCAATGCCGCTTTCTCGCCGATCGTCATTTCGGTGTGGGCTGTGACCAGATTCTGCTGGTGGAACGGCCGACGGTGGCGGATGCGGACTTCCGTTACCGCATCTTCAACGCCGATGGCGGTGAGGTGGAGCAGTGCGGCAATGGTGCGCGCTGCTTCGTGCGCTTTGTGCATGACAAGGGGTTCACCCGGAAAAAACAGATTCGCGTCGAGACCCGCGCCGGCATCATCGTGCCGCGGCTGGAGGACGATGGGCAGGTGACGGTGGACATGGGTGTGCCCCGTTTCGAGCCGGAGGCCGTGCCCTTTCTCACCGACCGCCGCGCACCCACCTACCTGTTGAGTGTGGGGGCGAAAATCGTCGAGGTGTCGGTGCTGTCCATGGGCAATCCCCACGCGGTGCAGGTGGTGGAGGACGTCGCCCACGCGCCGGTGGCCCACGATGGGCCATTGATCGAGCACCATCCGAGCTTCCCCAACCGGGTCAATGCCGGGTTCATGGAAGTGGTGCGTCGCGATCACATCCGCCTGCGGGTGTGGGAAAGAGGCGCGGGCGAAACCCTGGCCTGCGGCACCGGTGCCTGCGCCGCAGTGGTGGCGGGCATCACCCGTGGCCTGCTCGATCACCGCGTGCGCGTCAGCATGCGTGGCGGGGACCTCACCATCCGCTGGGCGGGCGATGGCCGGCCGGTGCTGATGACGGGGCCGGCGGTGACGGTCTTCGATGGTGAGATCGAGCTTGCCGATACGCCGGGCTCGCCGCTTGCTTTATACTGCGCACATCGCTGGCACGCACAGGACGAAGGAGCACGATGAAACTGGAAGCGGAAGACGTGGCGCGTTATCTGCGGGAGCATCCGGAATTCTTCGAAACCCACGCGCACCTGCTCACGGAAATCAACATTCCCCATCCCCACGGCGGACGCACCATCTCGCTGGCAGAGCGGCAGCTCATCGCCCTGCGGGACAAGAATGCCCTCCTGGAATCCAAGCTGCGGGAGCTGATCCAGTTCGGCGAGGAAAACGACGCCCTGGGCGAGCGGGTGCATCGCTTCAGCCTGGCGCTCCTGATGGCCACCAGTCTCGAATCCACCCTGCAGGCCATCCACTACAACCTGCGCGAGGATTTTGCCGTCCCCCACGTGGCCATGCGGCTGTGGGAAGGACAGAACCTTCATCCGGAACTCAGCGAGTTTTCCGGCACCAGCAAGGAACTGCGGGTCTATGCGGAAAGTCTCGCCAATCCGGTATGTGGCTCCCATGCCCTCTATGAGACGGGCACCTGGTTTGGTGAACACGCTTCGCGCCTGAAATCCTTCGCCATGGTGGCCCTGCGCGCGGAGCGCGTCTTCGGCTTCCTGGTGCTGGCGAGCGAAGACCCCCAGCGTTTCTATCAGGGCATGGGCACCCTCTATCTCAAGCGGCTGGGGGAGCTCATCAGCGTGGCCCTCAAGCGTTATCTGCCGGGTGAGCACGCCTGAAACCCCGGCCCTGGCGGCCTTTCTCAGCCATCTCGCCAACGAGCGGCGGCTTTCCGCGCACAGCGTGGCCGCCTACCGGCGTGATGTGGAAACCCTCCTCGCGCTGGCCGGGGACACGCCCCTTGCCAAGCTCAGTGTGCATCACATCCGGCGTTTCCTCGGCGTGCTGCACGCGCGGGGCCTGTCCGGCAGGTCCCTTGCGCGCATGCTCTCCGCCTGGCGCACCTTCTACCGGTGGCTTGCCCGGGAAAGGGGACTGCCCCACAATCCCTGCCAGGGGCTGCGCGCCCCCAAGGCGGAAAAGAAGCTGCCCGCCGCGCTGTCACCGGATGCCGCTGCGCGCCTCATGGAGGTGGAAGGGGACGACCCCCTTGCCCGGCGGGACCGCGCCATGCTGGAGCTCTTCTACTCCTCCGGTCTGCGCCTGTCGGAGCTCACGGCGCTCGCGGTGGGCGACGTGGACCTGGCGGCGGGGGAGGCGCGCGTCACCGGCAAGGGGGCGAAAACCCGCGTGGTGCCCGTGGGGCGCCATGCCCTGGCGGCGCTTCGGGCATGGCTTGCCGTGCGCGACCGTTGGGCTGCGCCCCGGGCTTCCGCCCTTTTCGTCAGCCGGCGCGGCGATCCCTTGACGCCGCGCGCGGTGCAGTTGCGTCTCGAACACTGGGCAAAGCGCCTGGGACTTGGCCAGCATGTGCATCCCCACACGCTGCGCCATTCCTTCGCCTCCCATGTGCTGCAATCCAGTGGCGATTTGCGGGCGGTGCAGGAAATGCTGGGCCATGCCAACATCGCCACCACCCAGGTCTATACCCATCTCGACTGGCAGCATCTGGCCAAGGTGTACGACGCGGCCCATCCCCGGGCGAAGAAGAAGGCCTAGCGAAGAAACGCCGCGTCTGTTCCCGCGGGGAGTAAAACGGAAGCTTTCCATGACCGCCAGCCTGATCCTCGTCCCGGGCCGCGAGAAATCCCTGAAGCGCCACCACCCCTGGGTGTTTTCCGGTGCCATTGCGCGGGTTGAGGGTAAGGCGGAGGCGGGTGAGACCGTGGCCCTCGTTTCGGCTTCCGGCGAATTTCTCGCCTGGGCCGCCTACAATCCCCGCTCGCAAATTGCCGCCCGGGTCTGGTCCTGGCGCAGCGAGGAGACGATCGATGCGGCCTTCTTTGCCCGCCGCATCGCCACCAGTGTCGCTGCCCGCAGCCACCCGGCGCTCGATCCCCACTGTTGTCGCCTGGTCTATGGCGAATCCGATGGTCTGCCTGGCGTGATTGCCGACCGCTACGGCGACACAGTGGTACTTCAGCTTTCCACCGCCGGGGCGGAAGCCTGGCGTGAGGTCATTGCCGATGCCCTCCTCGCCCTGCCGGGGGTTGGCCGGGTGTTCGAACGCTCCGATGTTGACGTGCGCGCCCTGGAAGGCTTGTCCCCGCGGGTGGGCCCGTTACGAGGCGATGCGCCGCCGGCGGTCATCGAAATCGAGGAGGGCGGTTTGCGCTTTCTCGTGGACGTTCAGCGGGGGCACAAGACCGGCTTTTACCTCGACCAACGCTTGAACCGGCTGCGCGTGGGGCGGCTTGCCCGCGGCCGCAGCGTGCTCAATTGCTTCAGCTATACGGGGGGCTTCAGCCTGCACGCTCTGGCGCAGGGGGCGGTTCAGGTCACTTCCATCGACAGTTCCGCCGAAGCACTGGCCTGGGGGCGTCGCCAGGCCGCCCACAATGGCTTCCCGCCGCAAGCCGCGGACTGGGTGGAGGGTGACGTCTTCCGCGTCCTGCGCGAATTGCGGGATGCGGGCCGGCGCTTTGGTCTCATCATCCTCGATCCACCCAAGTTCGCCCCCACGGCGGCACAGGTGGAAAAGGCCGCGCGGGGTTACAAGGACATCAACCTGCTCGCCTTCAAACTGCTGGAGCCCGGTGGCTGGCTTGCCACCTTCTCCTGTTCCGGCGGGGTGTCGGAGGAACTCTTCCAGAAGATCGTTGCCGGAAGCGCCCTGGACGCGGGGGTGGAAGCCGCCATCGTCGAACGTTTCACCCAGGCGCCGGATCATCCGGTGCACCTCGCCTTTCCCGAGGCGGCTTATCTCAAGGGGTTGCTATGTCGCGTGAATTGAATCTGCCTGCGGCTGCGCGTGCCTTGGGCACGGCCGAATTCGCTGAGGTGCTCAAGGCCGAACTGGAGGCCCTGCCCGCCGACGCCCTGCCGCTTGAGGCGGCGCTTACCCACACCAGCCATGTGGCGGACCGACCCCATCAGGTGGTGGTGCTTGCCCATCGTCCCGGAGACGATGGGGTGTTCATCCGCGTGGGCGTGTTCTATGAGGGCATCATCGCTGGCTGCAGTTGTGCCGATGATCCCACGCCGGTGGAACCGCAGACGGAATATTGCGAGCTTCACCTCTGGCTCGATCCCGCAAGCGGCCGCGCCCGTGTGCTGGAGACGCCCCAGCCCTGATTGCAGCCGCAATCTCCGCTATCCTTGCCTACCGGAACATCAACCCGAGTGCCAAAGGTACTGGACTCATAAGCTCAATAAGTCCGGCAGGCTGCTATAATTCGAAGCCCCTAAAAGGTCCCCCGTGCAACGCTTCCTTTCGCCTTTATTGCTCGCGGCTTTTCTGGTGTTTGCCCAGGCGGGGCTGTGGGCCCATGCCCTGCAGCACCTCAGCGGTGGGCGGGCGGCACCGGAAAAGCAGCTTCCCCCGGACAAAGTCTGTGAGCAGTGTGTGGCCCAGGCGCCGCTGGGTGCCGGGTTGACGGCCAAGCCTGCTGTCCTTCCTGTGCCGGTGGAAACTGGCTTTTCTGCCGCAGCCGCCGGCGAAAGTTTCTCCTCCCGCTTCCTTTCCGCACCCCAGGCACGCGCGCCTCCTGCCGTTTGACGTTTCGTCGTCTTGCCCCGCGCAAGGGGTGTCCGTCACGAAACCATTCGAGCAAGGAGGAACCATGTCCCTGCGTCAATTCTGCGCGGGCGGCGCCATGGCCGTGCTGCCCTGTCTCGCCCTGGCTGCGCCGCAATCGGATATCGAGGCGATCCGCGCCGAGATCGAAGCCCTCAAGCGTCAGTACGAAGCACGCATCGCTGCCCTCGAGGCAAGACTGGCCGAAGCGGAGCAGAAGCCCGCCGCACCCCGGCAAGAGCCGGCCGGCAATCCGGCGACGGCCTTCAACCCGGCCATCTCCCTGATTCTGTCCGGCACCTATGCCCACCTTCAGCGCGATCCCGCCACCTGGCGCCTCGATGGCTTTCTTCCCAGTGGCGCGGAAACCTGGCCGGGCAAGCGGAGTTTCAGCCTGGGGGAGTCGGAGCTTTTGCTTTCCGCCAACATCGACCCCTATCTGCGGGGCGAATTCATGCTGGCTGCCTCACCCGACAACGAGGTGGCGGTGGAAAACGCTTATCTCGAGACCCTGGCCCTGCCGGCCGGCTTCACCCTGAAGGCCGGGCGCTTCTATTCCGGCATCGGCTATATCAACGAGCAGCATCCCCATGCCTGGGATTTCGTCGATCCGCCCTATGCGCAGCAGGCATTTCTCGGTGGCAATCGTGCTGAGGACGGGGTGCAGCTCAAGTGGCTTTTGCCCACCGACACCTTTTTCCAGCTTGGCTTGGAAGCGGGTCGTGGCGCGGCCTTCCCGGGGGCGAAGCGCAACAAAAACGGCGTCGGGGCGTGGGCCCTGACGGCGCGGCTGGGGGGCGATGCGGGGGTGGGTCACGCCTGGCTTGCGGGCCTGGGCTTTCTCTCTCAGCGGCCCCAGGACCGGCGCTTCGAGGCGGAGGATGTCAACGGCAACTGGGTGGAAAACAGCTTCAGCGGCCGTTCCCGGCTATGGGTGGCGAGCCTGGTGTGGAAGTGGGCGCCAGAAGGAAATCCCAAGTACCGCAACTTCAAACTGCAGGGCGAGTACTACCGGAGCCGCGAGCAGGGGGACCTCACCTACGACCTGAGCCACCCTGTGACCGACGCCTTCCGCCGGGCGCAGTCGGGCTGGTATGCCCAGGGCGTCTACCAGTTTGCGCCGCGCTGGCGGGTGGGCCTGCGTTTCGACCGGCTTTCCGCGGGCACCGTTGAAGCGGGAGCCAATGGGGGACAGCTTCCGGTTCTGGCGCGCCACGATCCACGGCGCGTGAGCCTGATGGCGGATTACAGCCCCTCGGAGTACAGCCGTTTCCGCCTGCAACTGTCGCGGGACGAGGCGCGGCGGGATCAGACCGACAACCAGCTCCTTCTGCAATACGTGCTTTCCCTGGGTGCCCACGGCGCCCATGCCTTCTGATGCCATTGGGAAAAGGAGACGCGTCATGCTGAGAATCGTGTTGCTGCTTCTTGCGCTTACGGCCCTGCCGGCGCGGGCGGGCTTGAGCGTTTTCGCCTGCGAACCCGAATGGGGGGCCTTGGTGCGGGAACTGGGAGGCGAGCGGGTGACGGTTTATGAGGCCACCAGCGGCCTCATGGATCCCCATCGCATCGAGGCACGCCCCAGTCTCATCGCCCGCGCCCGCAACGCCGATCTTTTGCTGTGCACGGGCGCGGACCTGGAGGTCGGCTGGCTGCCCCTGGTCATCCGCCAGGCGGCCAATCCCCGTATCCAGCCGGGCCAGCCGGGTTATTTCGAGGCGGCGCGCCAGGTGAACCTCCTCGAAGTGCCCAGCCGCATCGACCGCGCGGAAGGTGATGTGCATCCTTTGGGCAACCCCCACATCCAGCTCGACCCCCGCAACATTCTGCGCGTGGCGGAAGCCCTGGCAGTGCGCATGGGGGAGCTGGATGCCACCGGCCGTGGCCTTTATGAGACGCGGCTTGCCGACTTCCGCCAGCGCTGGCTCAAAGCCATCACCAACTGGGAACGCCAGGCGCTTCCCTTGAAGGGTGTCGCGGTGGTGGTGCATCACAAGGTGTTCACCTATCTCCTCCATTGGCTTGGCATGCAGGAGGTGGCGGTGCTGGAACCCAAGCCGGGCATCGAACCTTCCGCGGCCCACCTTGGCCGTGTGCTGGAGGGATTGCGGCAGCAACCGGCGCGCCTCATTCTGCGTGCCACCTACCAGGATGAGCGGGCTGCGGACTGGCTTGGAAGCCGCGCCCACATCCCCGCCGTGGCCCTTCCCGCCACCGTCGGGGGCAGCCCGCAAGCCCGCGATCTCACGAGCCTCTTCGACGACATCCTGCGCCGGCTGCTTGCTGCGGGAAGCCAGGGATGAATGCCGCCGAGTGGGGTTGGCTTGCACCGCCTTTTTTTGCTGGGCTTTTGGTGCTGTTCACCCACGTGCCCCTGGGTTTGCAGGTGCTGGCGCGGGGTATCGTCTTCGTCGATCTCGCCCTGGCGCAGCTTGCGGCCCTGGGCGTGCTCATCGCCGGGTTGGCCGGCTGGCAGGCCCATGGCGTGGCCATGCAGGCGGTGGCGGTGACCGCCGCCCTCGTGGGTGCGGTGCTCCTCAACCACGCCGAGCGGCGCTGGCCGCAAGTGCAGGAGGCCCTGATCGGCGTCCTCTTCGTACTGGCGGCCACTGCCGGCATGCTGCTGCTCGCCCATCACCCCCACGGCGGCGAACATTTGCAGGACATGCTCGCGGGGCAGATTCTGTGGGTGGGGTGGTCCGAGGTGGAAATTCTCGCCGTGGTGACCGTCCTGCTGGCTGCGCTGTGGTTTGCGGGGCGGGCCTGGCGGCTCACCTTCTACGGAGTGTTTGCCTGTGCCGTCACCGCCTCGGTGCAGATGGTGGGCGTCTACCTCGTCTTCGCCAGCCTCATCGTGCCGGCGCTGGCGGTGCGGGGCATGCCGGTGCGCCGTGGCGTGGCCTGGGGCATCCTCGCCGGCGGTCTCGGCTATGCCTTGGGGCTCTTGGCCTCCGCCCGCTGGGACCTGCCCGCCGGGCCGGTGATCGTCTGGGCCCTGGTGATCACGGCCTGGGGCACCCGCGCCCTGGTCCGGCTGCGGTAATGGGCCACAACGCGAAGCGTTGCCGCGTCCACCTCTGCCTCCGGCAGAGGGCAGCGGTGAGCTGATTGCGGCGGGGCGCCAATTGCCCGCCGCTTTCCCCCTGTGTCACAATCCCCGCGTTTGGAAACGCGAGGAAAGGCGGGGAGCACCTCATGACGCTCAAGCTGTCCATTCCCGGGGTGACGGCGCAGTCTGGCATTGCCCTGGAGACGCGACCCCGCCAGGTGAAGGAATGGCTGGAATCCCTGCCCCTTGCCAATGCCCTGGAGGCGGGGCGCAAGCTCGCCGACGCCCTGGTGGCAAGCCGTGCCGTGCGGCTTTCGGAAGAGGCACGGCTGCGCTTTCTGGAGCAGTACCGGCACACCATCCATGCCCTGCTGCCGGCGCTGAAACAGGAATACGAAGGCCGGCCCCTGCCCTTGGGTGAGCGGGCAAGACATTCGGCGCAACTGGCGCGGGAGGTGCTGTCCGAGCTCACCAACGGCTACAAGCTGGTGTTGCTGGATCTAAGCCAGCGGCGCCTCGCCCTAGGGGTACAGAAGCTCGCGCCCCTGGCCTGCCAGCGCATTCTGGAAGGGCTCGGCGATATTCTCGACATCTGCTACGAGACCTACGCCCCCACCCCCGCCGGCCTGTGGGGCGAGATCCACCAGGTCTATTGGTACGCCGCGCGGGAAAACCACCACGAAACGCCGCTGCCGCCGGAGGAAGGGGGTGGCAGTGTCAACCACACCTACAAGCGCATCCTCCTCACCGCGCTTGCCGATCCCTACCGTCTGTTGCAGGGCCAGCTTGCTTTGGTGAGACGTTATCTTGCGCGCACCGCGGAGCTTGCGCTCCTGCAGCCGCTGGCGCCGGCCTCCACACCCCATGGCCTGTTCCTGGTGCGCCTGGACGAGGACAGACCGCCGCGGCCGCTTGCCCACCACACGGGTTCCACCGACACGCGCAGCGACATTCTGCTCAACACGCTGCCCTTCGTGCGCCGGTTGCACGATGCGCTGCAGGCAGTGGAGAGGGGCACTTCACCGGTGACGGCGGGATTGCCGGAAGTGGCGGGTGAGGCGGCGGCATTGAGCCTGTTGAAACGCTTGCTCACCCTGTGGGGGCTGGGGCCGAAACGCACCTTCCAGCGGTTGGGGGC
Organism: Burkholderiales bacterium; assembly: GCA_023511995.1. Taxonomy (NCBI): domain Bacteria; kingdom Pseudomonadati; phylum Pseudomonadota; class Betaproteobacteria; order Burkholderiales; species Burkholderiales bacterium. The sequence continues at coordinate 13,694 of JAIMAL010000015.1, read as the reverse complement.
GGGCGGCTCGGCCTTCATCTGCACGGGACTGTCGGCCCTCTACCATACCCTGGCCGGGGAAGGGGGGGTTACCGACGAAGTGCCGGAGACGGCGGACGAAGTGGAAATCACCGTGCAGGTGGCCCATGGGGGGGAACGCACGGGGCAGCATGTGACCTACAGCTGCACCACCTGGCATGTGGTCAACGAGAGTGCGGGCGGCATCGCGCTGGCCAACGAACCGCGCAGTGTGACCCGCATCCGCGTCGGGGATGTGATCGGTCTGCGCACGGGTGGCAACGAGTGGGGTGTGGCCGCGGTGCGCTGGATTCGCAGCGAGACGCCGGAGCGCATCCAGCTCGGCGCCCAGTTCCTCTCCCCGCGGGCGGTGCCGGTGGCGGTGCGCCCCACCATCACGGCCGCGGAGACCCCCCATCAGCCGGCGCTGCTTCTGCCTGCCATGCCCCAGCTCAAACAGCCGGAGCGGCTCCTGGCGGCGCGGGGCACTTTCCTGCCGGAGCGGGAGCTCACCCTGCGCACGCCGGAGGGCACGCGCATCGTGCGTGCCCGGCAGCTTCTGGAGCAGACCGACAGCTTCGAAATCTTCCTCTTCAGCTGACGGATTCGGGTGAAAGAAAGAGCTCCCCGAGACTCTGCGCCAAGGCCGGCTCTGCGGCGTGGTTCAGCGTCTCGAGGAAGTGGCGGATGCGCGTGTTGCTGCTTTCCGCCGCCACGCGGCCATCCCAGAGGAAGAGGCGCGCAAGCTCCCCCACCGTGATGGCGGAGGCCGGCCGGGCGAGTAGCCAACGCCCGTCGTCGGTGCGGGCCACGATCCCTGCCTCGGCCAAGCGGGGAAGCAGCGCCTCCCGCTCATCACTGGCTGCTGCCGGGGGGCCAAGGAGCGCAGCCGTAGCGAGGGGCACACCCTGTTGCTGCGCCAGGACCAGGCGGCCTGCCAATTCCAGCGCGGCGACGAAACGCCAGCCGGGCAGATTATTGCCCTCCTCGGCACCCGGCCAGGCGGGCAACGCTGCGGTGAGGGTCGCTCCCAGCAGCACCACCAGCCAGGATGCGTAAAGCCAGACGAGGAAGATGGGTAGCGCGGCGAAGGCACCATACACCAGGCGGAAGGTGGGAAAGTGGGTGACGTACCAGGTGAAGGCGCTTTGCATCACCTGAAAGCCGATGCCGGCCGCGAGCCCCCCCACCACGGCATGGCGGAAGGCGACGGTGCGGTTGGGCACCAGGGTGTAGAGCAGGGCAAAGGCGAGGGCCATGAGGAGCGCCGGCAGCGGCCGCAGCAGATGCACCCCCAGCCAGGGAATCTGGCTGGCGTAGCCCAGGGAAAGGGAGGCGAGATAGGAGGTCACCGAAAGGCTTGCGCCCAACAGCAAGGGTCCCGTGGTCAGCACCGCCCAGTAGCTGAGGAAACGCTGCACAAGGGGTCGGGGTTTGGCCACGCGCCAGATGGTGTTGAAGGCTTCCTCGATGGCGTGCATGAGGAGCAGCGCCGTGAGCACCAGCAGAAAGAGGCCCACCAGGGTGAGGCGCGAGGCTTTTTCCGAAAACTGCACCATGTAGACGGTGATGATGCGCCCGGCGATTTCGGGCACCATGTGGGTGAGGAGGAAGACCTTGAGCGCGGTCATCAGCTCGCCAAAAACGGGAAACGCGGCGAGCACGGCAAGCGCCACCGTGATCAGCGGCACCAGCGCGAGCAGGGTCGTGTAGGCGAGGGCGGCCGCGGTCTGCGGGCAGCGGTCGCGGAGAAAGCGGCGAAGGACGAAACGCAGGAAACGCAAAGGCGGCAGGGCGCGCGGCGGCATGGCGCGGACGGTAGCACCCGCCCTCCCGCAGCGTCAAGGCGACGGCGGCGCCCGCCTTTGCGATAATCAGCGTGTTCGTTCCCGGAGACAAACCATGGATCCTGCCCTGCGCGTGCGGCGGCTTGTGCGCCGCTGTCATACCGGCGTGATCGCCACCCAGTCCCACGACATGCCGGGCTTTCCCTACGCCTCCTTCGTCGAATACGTGGCCGACCACCAGGGCCGGCCGGTCATGCTCATCAGCGCCCTGGCCGAACACACCCGCAACCTCCATTACCATGCCCGGCTGAGTCTGGCGGCGGCGCTCTCCCCTGAGGAACACGTGCTGGCCTCGCCCCGCTTCACCTGCCTGGGTGAGGCACGGCTGGTGCCCGATGAGGAGATTCCCGCCTGTCGCGCCCGCTATCTGCGCTACTTCCCCCAGGCGGCGGATTACCTTTCCCTCGACTTCGCCTTCTGGCGTATCGAGCCGGTGCGGCTGCGCAGCATCCCCGGCTTCGGCGCCGCGGTGTGGGTCACCGCAGGGGACTATCTGGCGCTGGCAACGCGCCTTGCCGAAGTGGAGGCGGACATCCTCGACCACATGAACAGCCAGCACCGCGACGCCCTCGTCCATTACGCCCGTCAAGCGGGGGTGGAGGCGGCGGAAGTTTCCATGGTGGGCATCGACTGCGATGGCTTCGACCTGCGCATTGGCACGGGACTTTTGCGCCTCGATTTTGCGCAACCGGTGTGGGATGTGGAGGGGGTGCGCGAGGCCCTGCGCCAACTGGCGCAGTCCGGGAGGACGCCGGGTTGAGGATGGCGCTTTTCCACTATGGGGCGATCGTCAGTCTCACCGCCCTGATTTTCCTTTGCCTCTTCTGGGAGCTTTTCTGGGCGCCCCTGCGTCCCGGCGGCTCCTTCCTCGTGCTGAAGGTGTTGCCTTTGCTGCTGCCCCTTTTCGGCATCCTGCGCGGCCGGCGCTACACCTACCAATGGGCGTCCATGCTGATCCTTGCCTATTTCGCCGAAGGGGTGGTGCGTGCCCTGACGGAACCGGCGCCGGCGGCAAGGCTTGCGGCAGTGGAAATCGTCCTGTCTCTGGTCTTCCTGCTGAGTGCCGTGGCCTATGTGCGGCAGACGGCACACTGAACCGCCTGATCCCGCGCGGGTCTCACACATCATGAACCCGCCCCGTTTCCTCTGCGATGTCATGCTGGCGCGGCTTGCCCGCTGGTTGCGCGCGGCGGGCCATGACACCCTGCTCGCCGGGGCGCAGGCGCCGGATGGGGAACTCGTGCGGCGGGCGGTGGCGGAGGGCCGCTGGCTCATCACCCTCGACCGGCAGATGGCGGCCCACAAGGCGGGGCAGGCGCAAGTGATCGTGCTGGCACAGGGCAGCCTCGCCGAGCAGGCGGCGCGGCTTGGCCGCCTCATCGATATCGACTGGCTGGCGCGCCCCTTCAGCCGCTGCCTGCTGGACAACACGCTCCTTGAGCCCGCCCGTCCCGGCGACATCGACCGCCTACCCGAGGGCGTGCGCCGCGCGGCAAGGGACTTTTTGACCTGTCCTGTCTGCGAAAGGGTCTATTGGGCGGGCTCCCACTACCGGCGCATGGCGGCCACCCTCGCCGCCTGGCAACGGGCGCGCCAAGCCCCACCCGCGCTAGGGGCCTTGCCCGACGCAGGCGTTTTCAGGGGGACAGCTCCATGAGCGTGCCATCGGCGAAGATCAGCGCCGTGCGCACCGCCTTGCCCGGAAAAAGGGGCGCCATCGCCTGGCGGTAGGTGGCAAGCTGGCTGCGGTACGCTGCAATGCGGGAGGGTGAGGCCGCCTCTCCCATCTTGTAATCGAGAATCCACACTTCCTCACGGAACTCCACCAAGCGGTCGATGCGTCCCATCTCGCCGTCCTCGTTGACGAAGGCCAGTTCGTTTTCGGCGCGCAAAAACTGCCGGGGATCGAAGAAGCGCGCCAGGGCCGGCTGCGTGATGAGGCGCCGCGCCTCTTCCGCAAGCGCCACGAAAGTCTGCGCGTCCAGCTTGAGCTCGCGGCGCAAGGCGATCTCGTTGAGCCCGTCTGTGCCCCTTCCCAGCACCTCCAGCAGACGGTGCAGGGCGATGCCGCGGCGGATGGCGGGGGTGTCGGCCTCCAGGATACGCCGCCCCACTGGCGTGGCGCTTGGCGGGACAAGCGCGGCCACCGCTGGCGGCCGAGGCTCCACCACGGGGGCCGGTGGCGGCAGGGTGGCCAGATCCAGCGGATGGGCAGGTGCTGCGGCGCGGATGCGCCCGTAGAAACTGTCCGCCTCCTCGCCACGCCCGGAGGCACTCACGATCAGATACTGCCGGGCGCGGGTGAGGGCCACGTAGAGGAGATTGAGTTCTTCGCGGCGGGCAAGGGCCGTTTGCTCCTCCACCAGGGCGGCACGCGCGCGCCCCACTTCGTCCTTGCGGGTATGGAAGGAAAAGTGCGTGGGCGTGTCCGCCTCCGGCGGCCATTGCACCAGCACGCGGTAGGCATCGTTGTGGTTGCCGCGGTGCTGGGCATCGATGAGACAGACGATGGGCGCCTCCAGCCCTTTGGCGCCGTGGATGGTGTGGATGCGCACGGCATCGTCGTCAACCGCCACGGCGCCCTCGTCCGGTGCCTCCTCCCCGGCACGGCTGAGATCGGCGAGCTCCTGCAGGAAACGCGGCAGGGAGGGGTAGCGCCCGCCCTGTACCTTGAGGGCGAGTTCCAGGAAGGCGTGCAGATTGGCCACCACGCCCGCGTGCAGCGGCGGCGGCACAGCGCGGAGGTAGCGCTCGATGACTTCGCCTTCGGCATAGATGCGGTCGAGAAGATCGTGGACCGGCAGATGGTCGGTGAGATCACGCCATGCGGAAAGAAGCTGTGCCGCCCGGCAAAGCGGTGTGCTGGCAAGCCCTTCCTGCACCAGGGCCTGCAGGCGTTGCCACCAGGTGCGTTCGGCTCGCCCCGCAAGGCATAGCAGGTCCTCATCGGTTGCGCCGAAGAGGGGGCTTTTCAGCACCTGGGCCAGGCGCAGGTCGGCGAAGGGCAAGACGAGAAATTCCAGCAGGGCGCGCAGGTCGCTCACTTCCAGGGTTTCCAGCAGTCCCCCGCGGCGGGCGCTGAGGAAGGGAATCCCGGCAGCCTTGAAGGCCTCTTCGAAATGGGAGAGATGGTTGCGGGAGCGGGTGAGCACCATGATGTCGCCGAAGCGAGCGGGCCGCTGTCCCGTCTCCGTCCACACCGGCAGACGCCCCACCAGCTCGCGCAGGCAGGCGGCAAGGGCCTGTGCCTCCAAGGCCGGGCCCACCACGGGCTCCGGCAGGGGTTCGACGAGGGGGTTGCGCAGCCGTTCCTCCGCCGCCTGGGGTTCTTCGGCCACGGCAAGGGGCAGGATCAACACACCCCCCGCCAAGCTTTGCCGATGGGCCCGGTGGGGGCGGAAATGGGGGAAGTCGGGCAGGGCGCCGAAGACGCGGTTCACCACATCGATCACCGCCGGTGCGCACCGGCGCGATTCATCCTGGGTGAGGTGAATGGCGCCATAGTGGAGCTTGAGCCAATCCCGGGCCAGGGTGAAAAGCCGCGGCTCCGCGCCGCGGAAGCGGTAGATGGACTGCTTGGGATCACCCACGAGGAAGACGGTGGGGCGTCGATCGGCTGCTTCGCTCGCGGCAAGCCAGGCGCGCAGAATCTGCCACTGCACCGGGTTGGTGTCCTGGAATTCGTCGATGAGGACATGGCGGTAGCGGGCATCCAGCTTGTATTGCAGATATTCCGCGTGATCGCTGGTGGTGACGAGCCGCCAGGCGAAGAGTTCGATGTCGGCGAAATCCAGCGCCCCCCGCGCCTCCTTCAGCCGCTGGTATTGGGCGAGATAGGCCGTGGCGCAGCGGAAGGCCGCTTCGTTGAGGTGCAGGATGCGCCGCGCAAGCCGCGCCTCGGCCGTATCCAGGATGCGTTTGGAAAGGTATTCCAGCCGCGCCGTGCCCGCTTCCCCGGCTTCCCGCGCGACGAGATCAAACACTTCCTTGCGGGGTCGGCCTTCGCTGGTGAAGACCACGCTTTGCAGCGCGGAAAACCGGCTTTCATCGTCCTGTTCATCGCGCGCAAGCCGCAAGGCAAGACCCTGCGCCCTTTTGCCGCCCCGGCTGAGGATGTCGGCAAGAAACGCGATCTCTTCTTCGGCCCCGCCGCGGAAGAAGGCGGCCAAGGGGTCTTCTTCCGGCGGGCTGCCAAGGGCTCGGTGGAGCGCTTCCATGGCGCGTTCCACGGCATCCTCCCCGCCCCCGGTGAAGGCCAGCCATTCGGTGCGTCGGTTGAGGAAATCCTCCAGCGCCTGTCGTGTGTTGGCAAGGCCCCATTCGCGAAACAGGGTGACCAGTGCCTGCGCGCCTTTCTCTTCCGTCGCCCCGGCGAGGCGGTCGGCAAAGGCCTGCCAGGCTTCCTCTCGCAGGGAGGCCGTGTGTTCCAGGAGGGTCACCTCGCCGGCGGCCGCGCCCAGGGGGGCGTGGGAGAGCAGCTTCAGGAACCAGCCGTGGAAGGTGTCGATGGTGATGCCGGGATCGGCATAGAGCACCCGCTCGAAAAGTCCCCGTGCCTGGGGCAGGCGTTGCGCCAGTTCATCCTCGGCGAGGCCCCAGGCCAGAAGGCGATCACGGACCGCCGCTTCGTCCTCGGTGGCGAGCCGGCGCAGCCAGTCGTTGAGGCGGGTGCGCATTTCCCGCGCCGCCTTGCGGGTGAAGGTGATGGCCAGGATTTCCGCTGGATCGGCACCGTCAAGGAGCAGGCGGACGATGCGGGAGACGAGGAGCCAGGTCTTGCCGCTGCCCGCACAGGCTTCGACGACGACGCTGGTGCGGGGATCGAGGGCGGAGCGGGTGAGGGGGGAAGCTGGCGTCATTCCCCGCCCCAGAAACTGCGGCGGCAAAGGCCCGCCATTTCGCAGTGGGCGCAGGTTTCCGCCACGCCCTGGGCGCGCAGCGGCGCGCTTTCATGCAAGGCGTCGAAGAGATCGATGAGGCGGGCTTCGATCGCCTCCGCTTCCGCCACCAGATCACGGGGGAAAGGCACGAGCTCCACCTTGTCGCCGGAAAGGCTCAAAAAGCCCGCCATGCGCACCCGTTTTTCGGCAAGGAGGGCATAGACGGGAAGCTGCACCTCCTCGCCCGGCCGCTCCAGGTTTTTTTTCAGGCGCCTGGCCTCACCCGTCTTGTAGTCCAGCACGGCGAGCTCCCCCTGCCGGGCATCGAGGCGGTCCAGCTTGCCGGTGAGAAGCAGCGTGCTGCCGTTGCGCAGGGGCAGTTCCACCGCCCGCGCCACCTCCTGTTCCCGCACCTGCCAGCCTTCCTTCTCCCGCTCGCCCTGCCAGGCGAGATAGGCGGGAATGAGCTTCTCCCAGCGGAATTTCCAGGCGTGGTTGAGGTAGTTTTGGGCGGTGAGGGGGGCGAAGGCCTCCTCGCTCACGCGCCGCAGGGCGCTTTCCGCGGCCTCAGGTTCCGCTGCGGCGAGGCCTGGATGACGGGCATGGAAACGGGCAAGGATGTCATGCACCACGTTGCCGAAGTCCTGCTTTTCCATCTCCACCTGCACCTCGTCCTCCTCGTTGAGACCCAGGACATGGCGGGCGAAATACTGGTAGGGACAGGCAAGCAGGCTGCGGTAGCCACTGGCGGAAATGCGGCAGGGCACCTGATGGGGCGCAAGCCGCGGCGCGGGACGGGGCGTTCCCGCCTGCTGCGGCGGATGCCCGTGGAGCATGGGGGGCGCCTCCGTCACCATGAGCGTCTGCCCCCAGGCGAGGGCATGCAGGGTGGCCAGGCCATCGAGCCAGGGGCTTGGCAACGCCTCCTCGCCCTCGCGCCTTTTCTGCCAGATGGCGAGCACCCGGGGGCTTGAGGCAAGCAGCAGGGCAAGGGAGCGGCGTTCGAGGCTTGTTGCCTCTCGCCGAGTGGGCAGGCCCAGTTCCCGGCGCACCGCCTCGTTGAAAAAGGGCCCGCCCTCCGACCGCGAAGGAAGCTGGTCTTCCCCCGCGCCCAGCAGGATCACCCCATCGAAGGTGCGCAGGCGCATGGCCGCCAGATGGGTGAACACCACCGGACTTTCGATGCTGGGATCACGGAAGGTCGCCTGCTCCAGGCGGCTGTCGAGGAGGCGGCGCCATTCCGCCAGGCTGAAGCGGTGCGTGGCGGCTGCCGCCTGCTGCCGCAGGTCCGCGAGCAGATCCAGCAACTGCCGGCCCGCCACATCCTTCTCCAATGCGGGCGTGATGCCCAGGGTGTTGAGGGTGGTGAAAAGGGCGTCGAACCAGCCGCCCAGGGGGCGTGCCTGCCCGCTTAAGATGCGGTGTGCGGCGGCAAGGCGTTGCAGGAGGGGGAGGCTTTCGGATTCCCCTTCCTGCGCTGCTGCCAGGTAGTGGTCAAGCCGCGAGACCAGATTGCGGGAGCGGATGAGCTGCTCCAGTTCATAGACCGCTTCCCGCCGGGCGCCTGCCTCGAGATCAGCGAACACCAGGGGGGACTTGAGAAAGTCCAGGAGCTCCCGGTGGTGGAAATCGGCGGCGATGAGGTCAAGCCAGCGCATCACCACGCTGGCGGCACTGGTGGTGGAAAGCGTCCAGCCGGTTTCGTCCTCCACCAGAATCTGCGCCCGTTCCAGAAGCGCCCGCAGGCGGCGCGCCGCGAGGCGATCCTGCGCAACGACGGCAAGCCTCTGCCTGCCCTCGGCAAGCCACTGCCGCACCTGGTGTTCCGCCGCCCGGGCTGCCTCCTCGAGGCTACCGGCACCGAAGAGCGCAAGCCTGCCCGCGAGGGGGCTCTGCGCAAGGCTTGACTTCAACTGCCGGCCCCGTTCCTGCAGGGGTGGGCTGGTGTGCTCCCAGGCGGCGGCAAGGACTGCCTGCAGCGGGTCGGCTTCCCCCGAAAACACCGCTGGGGCAAAAAGCCGCACCGGCTGCCGTTCGGCATAACGGCAAAGACATTCCACTTCAACGGGCGAAAGTTCCATGAGCCCGATGCCGTAGAGGGGGCGGGCTGCGTCCCGGGCAAGCTGCGAAAGACGCATCACGTAGGCCGTGGTGGCGTCGGGTCGGCCGGCGAGGGCGTCATGGTGTGCCCGCCACAGGGTGTGCACCAGGTGCGCCTCGAAGCGCAGCGTCTCCCCCTCCGCCACGCCGTAGGCCTGGGCGAGGCGCTGGGTGAAGCCGGCCGCGTCAGCGGGCAGTCCCACCCGGCTGAGGGTGAGCTCATCGAAAAGACGCAGAAGTGCCCGGGTGATCTGCCAGCGGTCTTGTTCGGCAAACCACCCCTGCGCCCGCAAGGCGGCGTAAAGCATTTCCTCCCGCAGCAGGTCCGGCGTCTCCTCCACGGTGAGGGGGATTTGCCGGGCAAGCTGGGGCAGGGTGGTGAGCTGGGGCAAAACGAGCGTGGGGCAACGGGCGGCGCGCACCAGGGCATGGGCGAAGGGGGCCGCCGCGTGCAGGCTGGGCAAAAGCACGATGAGCCGGGAAAGATCCGGAAGCAGATCGGCATGGGCGGCGATGATGCGCTCTGCCGCCTCCTTAAGGGCAGTGGGGGCGGCGACAAGCTCGGTCAAGGGGGCAAGCGCCTCGAGATCCATGGGGCGGCGCCCTGCCGACGGCGATTTCAGCGGATGAGCTGATCGCGCTTGTTCTTCACTTTCGCCCACTCGTCGGCGTCGGGCAGGGGGTCCTTGCGCTCGACGATGACTTTCCACACCTTGGCCAGCTCCGCATTGAGCTGGATGAAGTCCCGCTGATCCTCGGGCACGTCATCCTCGGCGTAGATGGCGCCCACCGGGCATTCCGGGACGCACAGGGTGCAGTCGATGCATTCCTCGGGATCGATCACCAGGAAATTGGGGCCCTCGTGGAAGCAGTCCACGGGGCAGACCTCCACGCAGTCGGTGTATTTGCAGCGGATGCAGGCTTCGGTCACGACATAGGCCATGGCAGGACGCCTCGCAAGAGGGAAAAAGGGGCTTCATTGTAACCTTCGCGAAGGGGGCGGGCAAAACCCGCGCGCGGCTTCCCAAGCTGCGGGATTTTGGTTAGGATAGGCTGCGGTTTTCCCGACAAAATCCACAACAATCAACCAGCCCATCACCCAGACCCGCATCCGGCCCCTCCGGGTGGGTCTTTCGTCAAGCGAGGATGCCATGAGCGAACACATTCACTATGTCACCGACGACACCTTCGAGCAGGAGGTGTTGCAGTCCGAGCTCCCCGTCCTGGTGGATTACTGGGCGGACTGGTGCGGCCCGTGCAAGATGATCGCCCCCATCCTGGACGAGGTGGCACAGGAATACGCGGGCAAGCTCAAAGTGGCCAAGCTCAACATCGACGAGAACCAGTCCACGCCCGCCAAATACGGCATCCGTGGCATTCCCACGCTGATGATCTTCAAGAATGGCAACGTCGAGGCAACCAAGGTGGGGGCGCTGTCTAAGTCCCAGCTCACCGCCTTCATTGACAGTAATCTCTAAAGCGTCTATTTTTCACCCTGAAGTTTCCTGAAGGCGGGCGCCCGATAACCACAAGACGGGCGCCCGGCCGATTCCTCCGGGAGCGCAGTCCGCGTCTCCGGTTTCCGCACCCGCGATTCAACCCCTTCCTCATCTGCGCCACGAGTCTATGCATCTTTCCGACCTCAAACGTCGCCACGTCTCCGAACTGGTGGAAATGGCGGTTGCCAACGAAATCGAAAACGCAGCGCGCATGCGCAAGCAGGACCTCATCTTCGCTCTGCTCAAAAACCAGGCGCGCAAGGGCGAAAGCATCTACGGCGAAGGCACCCTCGAAGTGCTGCAGGACGGTTTCGGTTTCCTGCGTTCCCCCGACACCTCCTATCTCGCCGGCCCGGATGACATCTACGTCTCCCCCTCGCAGATCCGCCGCTTCAACCTGCATACCGGCGACACGGTGCAGGGGGAAATCCGCACGCCCAAGGAAGGGGAGCGTTATTTCGCCCTCGTCAAGGTGGATACGGTCAACGGTGAACCGCCGGAGAACGCCAAAAACAAAATCCTCTTCGAGAACCTGACGCCTCTCCATCCCACGGAGATGCTCACCCTCGAGCGGGACATCAAATCCGAGGAAAACATTACCTGCCGCGTCATCGACATGATCGCGCCCATCGGCAAGGGCCAGCGGGGGCTGCTGGTGGCGCCACCCAAGAGCGGCAAGACGGTGATGTTGCAACACATCGCCCATGCCATCACCGCCAATCATCCGGACGTGGTGCTCATCGTGCTCCTCATCGACGAGCGCCCCGAGGAGGTGACCGAGATGTCCCGCACGGTGCGTGGGGAGGTGGTGGCCTCGACCTTCGACGAGCCCGCCTCCCGTCACGTGCAGGTGGCGGAGATGGTGATCGAGAAGGCTAAGCGGCTGGTGGAGCACAAGAAGGATGTGGTCATCCTCCTCGATTCCATCACGCGGCTGGCGCGCGCCTACAACACGGTGCAACCTGCCTCCGGCAAGGTGCTCACCGGGGGTGTGGACGCCAATGCCCTGCAGAAACCCAAGCGTTTCTTTGGCGCCGCGCGCAACATCGAGGAAGGTGGTAGCCTCACCATCATCGCCACGGCGCTGATCGACACCGGCAGCCGCATGGACGACGTCATCTACGAGGAATTCAAGGGCACCGGCAACCTGGAAATCCACCTCGACCGGCGTATGGCGGAAAAACGCATCTATCCCGCCATCAATGTCAACCGTTCCGGCACCCGGCGCGAGGAGCTTTTGCTCAAGCCCGACGTCCTGCAAAAGATCTGGATCCTGCGCAAGCTTTTGTATCCGATGGACGACCTCGAGGCGATGGAATTTTTGCTGGACAAAATCCGCGCCACAAAGAACAACCAGGACTTTTTCGACAGCATGCGGCGGGGCTGAGGGCGCCTCGAGGTGGCGGCTGCTTCGGGTCGCATCCCCGCGCGGCGGGGCCCCAGCTTGCCCCGTCCGCAGCCGCACCTCTCGGCGGAGGGAGTTTTTCTGGACCGACTCCACGCCAGGAAAGACAACCAGGACTTTTTTGACGGCATGCGGCGGGGCTGAGGGCGCCTCGAGGTGGCGGCTGCTCCGGGTCGCATCCCCGCGCGGCGGGGCCCCGGCTTTTCCCGTCCGCAGCCGCACCTCTCGGCGGAGGGCGTTTTGCTGGACCGACTCCACGCCAGGAAAGACAACTAGGACTTTTTCGACAGCATGCGGCGGGGCTGAGGGCGCCTCGAGGTGGCGGCGGCAGACTGCGCAAAGAAAGGCGCCGCTGCTGGAGATTGCGTGCACGCTCATTCTCAGGCCTCGTCGGAAGAGGTCCTGGTCCGCGGCAGATTTGCGCAGGGTCGAAACATTTGGTGGAATACCTGCATGCACGGGAATTTGCCACCAAAAAAACGCCTCTACGAACAGCTCGCCCGGGTGGCCAAGGCGCTGGCACAGCCCGGCCGGCTGGAGCTTTTGGAGGCGCTGGGTCAGGGCGAGCGCAGCGTGGAGGGCTTGGCGGCGGCCACCGGCATGTCGGTGGCCAACACCTCCCATCACCTGCAGGTCCTGCGGGATGGGGGTCTGGTGAGCTCGCGCCGGGAGGGGCTGCAGGTCATTTATCGGCTGAGTGACCCCGCCATCCCCAAGCTTCTTTCCTGTCTGCGCCAGGTGGCCGAGCGGCAGCTCGCCGAGGTGGAGCGCATCGTCCGTGAGTACTTCGACAGCCGTGACGGGCTCACCCCCGTCAAGCGGGAGGAGCTGCTCCGCCTGGTGAAACGCGGGGACGTGGTGGTCATCGACGTCCGTCCGCCGGAGGAGTTCGCCGCCGGCCATATCCCGGGGGCGGTGAACATTCCCGTCAACGAGTTGCCAAAGCGCCTCAAATCCCTGCCCAAGGACCAGGAGATCGTCGCCTACTGCCGCGGCCCCTACTGCATGTTTGCCGTGGATGCTGTCGCCATCCTGCGCAGGAAGGGCTACCGCGCCCGCCGGCTGGAGGAGGGTTTTCCCGAATGGAAGGCCGAGCGCCTGCCGGTGGAGAAAGGCGCGTAGCGCAAGCGCCTCTCCCTTCCCTCGCCCTCCCCGGGCCGTCCGGCTCAACCCTGCCAAAGCCTCTGCCTTGACATCCCCTGCCCCGGGGTGTAGATTTTCCAATCAAATGATCATTTGAATATTGGACGCAGTCCGTGTCCACCTCGATGCACGGAGGGCGGTATGTTTTTCAGGCAACTTTCGACCCGGGAAGCGTCCCTTTCCTACTTTTTCGGCTGTGGAACGCTGGGCAAGGCGGTGGCGGTGGATGTGGTGGCTGGTGACGAACAATGGTTCATCGACCAGGCGAAGGAGGCCCGTGTCACCATCACCCATGTCATCGATACCCATGTTCACGCCGACCACTATTCCGGTGGCCGGGCGCTGGCCCAGATGACGGGGGCGAACTACTGCCTGCACGAAAGTGACCGCGGTGTGGTGCGTTTCGCCTTCACCCCCCTTGCCGATGGCGAAACCATCGAAGCCGGCAACGTGGTCATTCGGGTGTTGCACACGCCCGGCCACACCCTGGACAGTGTCTGCCTTCTCGTTACTGACAAACGGCGTGGGGAACAACCCTGGTTCGTCATCACGGGTGACACCCTCTTCGTGGGCAGTGTGGGCCGCCCTGATCTGGCGGGCCGCGAGCGGGAGATGGCTGGGCTGCTCTTCGACTCGCTCCATGGCAAACTACTTACCCTACCCGATGAGACGGAAATCTTCCCTGGGCATCAGGCGGGCAGCGTCTGTGGCGCGGGGCTTTCCGGCAAGCCCTCTTCCACCATCGGTTGGTGGATTCAATCTCGAAGTGCAACGCGGCTGTATGATTGCATAAATACCTGATGAGGTGTTTTCCAGTTCAGGC
>JAIMAL010000014.1 GCA_023511995.1 Burkholderiales bacterium | reverse complement strand
CGATGGCGGGATCGAACAGGGAATCGCTGGGTGAATCCCGTCCCACCACCATGGCATTGCCCTTGTAGAGCTTGAGCCGCACCCAGCCATTGACGTGCTCCTGGGTGTGGTCGATGAGGGTCTGCAGGGCCCGGCGCTCCGGCGACCACCAGTATCCGTTATAGATCAGGCTGGCGTAGCGGGGCATGAGATCGTCCTTGAGATGGGCGACCTCCCGGTCCAGGGTAATGGATTCGATGGCACGGTGGGCCTTGAGCATGAGGGTGCCGCCCGGCGTTTCATAACAGCCGCGGGATTTCATGCCCACGTAGCGGTTTTCCACCAGGTCCAGGCGGCCGACCCCGTGCTTGCTGCCCAGGCGGTTGAGCTCGGCAAGCAAAGCGGCGGGGCTAAGCCGCCTGCCATTGACCGCCACCGGATCGCCCCGCTCGTATTCGATCTCCACGTATTCCGGTTCGTCCGGCGCCTTCTCCGGGGCCACCGTCCAGCGCCACATGTCCTCCTCCGGCTCGGCGGCGGGATTTTCCAGGTGGCGGCCCTCGTAGGAGATGTGCAGCAGATTGGCGTCCATGGAATACGGTGAGCCGCCCGCCTTGTGCTTCATTTCCACCGGGATGCCGTGGCTTTCAGCGTAGGCGAGCAGCTTCTCGCGGGAGGTGAGGTCCCATTCGCGCCAGGGGGCGATGATGCGGATGTCGGGCTTGAGGGCATAGGCCCCCAGCTCGAAGCGCACCTGATCGTTGCCCTTGCCGGTGGCGCCGTGGGCGATGGCATCGGCGCCGGTCAGCTCGGCGATCTCCACCAGCCGCTTGGCGATGAGGGGACGGGCGATGGAGGTGCCCAGCAGATATTCGCCCTCGTACACCGTATTGGCGCGGAACATGGGAAAGACGAAATCGCGGACGAATTCCTCGCGCAGGTCCTCGATGAAGATTTCCTTCACGCCGAGCTGGCGGGCCTTTTCCCGTGCCGGTTCCAGTTCCTCGCCCTGGCCGATGTCGGCGGTGAAGGTCACCACCTCGCATTGGTAGTGGTCCTGCAACCACTTGAGGATGACCGAGGTATCGAGGCCGCCGGAATAGGCGAGAACGACTTTCCTGACTTTGCTCATGATCGCCCTTCAATGGGTTGGATTCTGTTTCGTGAGGCTTTCCACCGGGCCGGGGAAGTTGCCCACGTTGAGATAGTCGAGATTGACGCGGCTGGTGGCCTGATCGATCTGGATGCCCACCGGCTCCCCGTCGGCGGCGTAGTTGATGGTGATGCCGGGCGCGGCCTCCCAGGCGGTTTCCGCCTCGCGGGGCTTCAGTTCGATATAGAGGGCATCCATCTCACGGAAATAGACGATGTTCATTTGGGGGTCTCGATGCGGCCAAGGAGAAGATATTCGAGCAGCGCCTTCTGGGTGTGCAGGCGGTTTTCCGCTTCATCCCAGACCACGCTTTGCGGCCCGTCGATCACTTCCGCCGCCACTTCCTCGCCACGGTGGGCCGGCAGACAGTGCATGAACAGGGCATCGGGCTTGGCCACGCGCATCATCTCGGCATCCACCTGCCAGTCGGCAAAAGCGCGCCGGCGTTCCTCGTCCTCGGCCTCGAAGCCCATGCTGGTCCACACGTCGGTGGTGACCAGATCGGCGCCCCGCGCCGCTTCCATGGGGTCGGCGAATTCCTCGTAGTGATCGGTGCCGTAAAGCCCGGCACGTTCCGGCTCCACCTCGTAACCCGGCGGCGTGGAGACATGCACGTTGAAATCGAACACCTCCGCCGCCTGCAGCCAGGTGTTGCAGACATTGTTGGAGTCGCCGATCCACGCCACCGTCTTGCCCTGGATGGAGCCACGATGCTCGATGTAGGTGTAGATGTCGGCCAGAATCTGGCAGGGATGATATTCGTTGGTGAGGCCGTTGATGACCGGCACCCGCGAATAGCGTGCGAAACGCTCGATGATCTCCTGCTCGAAGGTGCGGATCATGACGATGTCTGACATGCGGGAAATCACCTGCGCCGCATCCTCCACCGGTTCGCCCCGTCCCAGTTGCGAGTCACGGGTGTTGAGGTAGATGGCGCTGCCGCCCAACTGGTGCATGCCGGCCTCGAAGGACAGACGCGTGCGCGTGCTGGCCTTCTCGAAGATCATGACCAGGGTGCGGTCATGCAGGGGATGATAGGTCTTGTAGGCCTTGAACTGTTCCTTGATCCAGCGGGTGCGTTCGAAGAGATATTCGAATTCCTCCCGCGTCAGGTCCTTGAACTGCAGGAAATGCTTGATGGTCATGATTACCTCAGGGGGCGCCGAGGAAGGAGCGGATCACCGGCACCAGGCCCTCGATGAGCTGCTGCGCCTCCGCCTCGCGCAAAATCAGCGGCGGTACCAGGCGGATGACACGCTCGGAGGTGACATTGACCAGAAGCCCCGCTTCCCGCGCTCGGTCGACGATTTCCGCTGCGGGGCGATCCAGTTCGATGCCCATCATGAGGCCGAGGCCCCGCACCGCGACCACCCCGGCCACGCCGTCAAGCGCTGCCGCAAGCGCCTGCCGCAGGTAGGTTCCCACCTGCTGCACGTTTTGCAGCAGACCTTCCTCTTCGATGGTGGACAGCACTGCCAGCGCCGCCGCGCAGGCCAGGGGGTTGCCGCCGAAGGTGGAGCCATGGTTGCCGGGTTTGAACACTTCGGCGGCGCTCCCCCGCGCAAGACATGCCCCGATGGGCACGCCACCGCCCAGGCCCTTGGCCAGGGTCACCACGTCCGGCAGGACCGAGGTGTGCTGATAGGCAAACCAGGCGCCGGTGCGGCCGATGCCCGTTTGCACTTCGTCCAGCATCAGCAGCAGCCCCCGCTCGTCGCACAGCCGCCGCAGGCCCGGCAGGTAATCCGGGGCGGGCAGGTTGATGCCGCCTTCACCCTGGATCGGCTCCACCAGGATGGCGACGATGTTGGCATTGTGTTCCACCGCCTGGCGCGCCGCCTCCAGATCGTTGAAGGGAACGCGGGCAAAGCCGCTCACCAGGGGCTCGAAACCGGCCTGCACCTTGCGGCTGCCGGTGGCGGTGAGGGTGGCCAGCGTCCGGCCGTGAAAGCTTTTCTCCGTCACCAGGATGGTGGGCAGATCGATGCCCTTGCGGTGGCCGTAGAGGCGGGCCAGCTTGATGGCCGCCTCGTTGGCCTCGGCACCGGAATTGCAGAAGAAGGCGCGGTCCATGCCGGCAAGCCCGCACAGGCGTTCGGCGAGGGCTTCCTGCAGGGGGATAACGTAGAGATTGGAGGTGTGGATCACCTGCCGTGCCTGTTCGCACAGGGCCTGGGCGAGCCGGGGATGGGCATGACCCAAGGTGTTCACGGCGACACCGGCGACGGCATCCAGATAGCGCTTGCCGTCGGTGTCCCACAGCCACACACCCTCACCCCGGGCGAAGGCCACGGGCTGGCGGGCGTAGGTGTTCATGAGGTGTGACATTTCCGATCCACCAAAAAGCGCACGGCGGCCAAAGCCGCCGTGCGTGTCCGCGGAAAAGCCTAGTTTAGCCGAAAACGACGCCGCTGTGCTGCCAGCCGTAGGCCATGAAGAAGAGCATGGGGATGGACAGCATGGTGTTGAAGCGGGAAGCCAGGAACGCCACCCGGCGGGCCTTGGCTTTCTCCTCGTCGCTGGCGGGGGCGAGACCCAGGATTTTCTTCTGGTTGGGCCAGATCAGCACCCACACGTTGAAGAGCATGATGGTGCCAAGCCAGGCGCCGATGCCGATGCCGGCAAAGCCATGCTGCAGGGTGAAGGCAGGCACGAAATGCTGCCCCAGGATGGCGGCGCCGGCCAGCCAGGTCACCACGGCCGCCCAGCGGAAGAAGAGCAGGGCGCGGGGTGCCACGTGCTTGGTGATGCCGGCGGCGGTGCCGTCCTCGGTGGCCGCCTTGAGGGCGGCGACCTGGACGAAGTTGAAGTAATAAAGCAGGCCGATCCACATGACACCGGCCATGACGTGAATCCAACGGGCAAGTGCGAGTTCCATGGTTTATTCTCCCTTACATCAGAAAGTTTTTGACGATGACGTAGAGCACCAGGGTCAGCACGAGCCCCGAAATGACCGTGCCCCACAGGGAGTCGAGGGGATTTTTCATTGTGATTCCTCCTTGAGATAGGGTGTTTGGCGGGGGGAAACTTTAGCGATTCCCTCGGATATTTTTGCCGAAAGCGCGGTCTCACGCAAGGAGAAGCTTCAACCGGGGTACGGGGCGCGGCCCTCAAGTGTTTGACGCGACGACCGAAAAAGTCATGCAACGGCTCCTGCTTGGCGGCAGGGGGTAACGATCGTATAATCGTTATATTATGAAAATCTCAACTTCTGATCTCATCATCAAGGGCGTCACCACCACCGGGCGCAAATTCCGGCCCAGTGACTGGGCGGAACGGCTGTCCGGTGTCATGTCGGAATTCGGCGTGGACAACCGGGTGAGCTATTCCCCCTATGTGCGGCCGGTGGTCCTCGAAGGCGTGAGCTGTGTGGTGGTCGCCAAGAAACTCAAGGACGTGGATCCGCGCGCCTACCGCTTTCTCCTGGATTTCGCCCGGGACAACGATCTCACCGTGATCGACGGCGCGGTCTGGGTGACCACTCGCGGCGCCGAGGTGGCCGGCAGCGCCTGAAACGGCCCCCGGGCGTGGGGTAAGCTCTGTCCCCCTCTGGGCCGGCGCGTGGGGTGGTTCCCCGGCAGGCGGCCGGCGCGGATAATTGCCCCCATGTCGTTCGCGCACTTGCCGGCTCCTTCCGCCTACCGCGGCCGCTTCGCGCCTTCCCCTTCGGGTCCCCTGCACTTCGGCTCCCTGGTCACCGCCGTGGGGAGCTATCTCGATGCGCGCCACCACGGCGGGGCCTGGTATCTGCGTATCGATGATCTCGATGCCCCGCGGGTGGTGCCGGGCGCAGCCGATGCCATCCTGCGCACCCTGGAGGCTTACGGCTTTGCGTGGGACGGGGAGGTGGGCTTCCAGAGCCGGCGCAGCGAAGCCTATGCCCGGGCGCTGGCCGCCCTGGAGCGGCTGGGGGTGGTCTATCCCTGTGGCTGCTCGCGGCGGGAAATCGCCGATTCCAGCGTAAGGGGGCCGGGGGCGGCGGTCTATCCCGGCACCTGCCGCGAAGGCCTTGCGCCAGGCCGGCAGGCGCGGGCGATCCGGGTCAGCACCGCCGGTGCCCACATCGCCTTCCACGACCGCCTGCAGGGCGCCATCACCGTGGACCTGGCGCGGGAAGTGGGGGATTTCGTCGTGCGCCGGGCGGATGGGCCCTTCGCCTATCAGCTCGCGGTGGTGGTGGACGATGCCGAACTCGGCATCACCGACGTGGTGCGGGGGGCCGATCTCCTCGATTCCACCGCCCGCCAGATTCACCTGCAGCGCCTTTTGGGGCTGCCCACACCACGCTACCTGCACCTGCCGGTGGTGGTGAACGCCCTAGGAGAGAAGCTTTCCAAGCAAACGCTGGCACCACCCCTCAAAACCTCCACGGCGGCCCGCGCCCTTACCCAGGCGCTGCATTTCCTCGGTCAGGCGCCGCCGGTGGAGCTTGAGCGGGCGCCGGTGGCGGAAGTCTGGGCCTGGGCGTTGGCACACTGGGACCCCACGCGCCTGCCCCGGCTGCGCACGGCCCACGCACCGGAACAGGACCCCTTGAGCCGGCTTGAGCCATGAGCGACACCGATACGCTGCAACGTTTTCTTTTCGAACGAAGCGGGGTGCGGGGCGAGCTCGTGCGCCTTTCCGCCACCTGGCAGGCGGTGTGCGCCCGCCAGGCCTATCCCCCGGCGATCGGCCGGGTGCTGGGGGAGATGATGGCCGCGGCCGCCCTGCTGGCTGCCACCCTCAAATTCCGGGGGGCGCTGGTGATGCAAATCCAGGGCAGCGGCCCCCTGCGCCTGCTGGTGGCGGAGTGCACCGCCGGGCTGGCCCTGCGCGCCACGGCGCAATGGGCAGGGGAACCCACAGGCGATTTCGCGCAACTTGTGGGCGAGGGGCGGTTTGCCATCACCCTCGATCCCCGGGACGGGCGCCCCGCCTATCAGGGGATCGTGGCGGTCGAAGGGGGGAGTGTGGCCAGGACCCTGGAACACTACATGGCCCGTTCGGAACAGCTGCCCACGCGTCTCATCCTGACGGCGGAGGGCGGGGTGGCCGCCGGCCTGCTGCTTCAGCGGCTGCCCGGCTCTTCTGGCGCGGACCCCTCGAGGGAAGCCGACGATTGGGAGCGGTTGAGCCACCTGGCGGCCACCCTCACCCCAGGGGAGCTCGTTCGTCTCCCGTTCCAGGAGATTCTGCGCCGCCTCTTTCACGAGGAGGATGTGCGTCTTTTCGACCCCGAGCCGGTCCATTTCGCCTGTTCCTGCTCCCGGGCGAAGGTCGCCGACATGCTGCGGCTCCTGGGGCGGGAGGAGGTAACGGAGATTCTTGCCGAACAGGGGCGGGTGACGGTCACCTGCGAATTCTGCAACCAGCGTTATGAATTCGACGCGGTGGATGTGGCGCAGCTTTTCGCCTCGCCGCTATTGACTCCTGCCGCCCCGCTGCGCCATTGAGGGGGGCGGGTGCGGCGGTTGGCCCTTTTCTTTCTGCTCGCCCTTACCGCCGACACCGCCGCTTTCGCCTTGCGCGGCAGGCTCAGCGAATTCATCGACAGCGCCGCCTGGCTTCTGCTCTTCGCCCTCTTCCTTCTGGAAACCCTGCCCCGCCGGGCCTTCGCCGGGCGTTCCGTGACGGCGGTGCACCTTTTGCGTTTCCTCGCCACCGCTGCCGTGCTCTGGGCGGCCGTTGCCTATGGCCTCGAGGGGGAGTGGGCGGATGCCTTGCAGGCCTGGCTGTGGATTGGGGTGGTGATCCTGCTCGAGGTGGAACTGCGCTTTGACCGGCCGGCCCTGCGTCCCCTGTTCGTGGTGGCCGCTGGCCTGCTCTATGGGGCGCTTCTCCTTTTCATCCCCTATTGGCTGTGGCAGGGGGAGTGGCTCGATGCCCTCGATGCGGCCCTGTGGCTTGCCGCCTTCTTCCTGCTGGAGCTCGACGTGTTGGGGCGGATGTCGGCGCCTGCGCCTCAGCGGTTCCGCAGATAGCGCTGGTCGTCGAAGGTTACGACCCACTGCGGCCGATAGACCGCCATGAGGGTGATGGCCATGCCGCTCAGGATGGCTTCCGACCAGCCCATGAGGATGAAATAGGGCAGGTAGTGGCTGGTGAGGTAGTCGAGGGAATAGGTGGCGGAGAGGGCCATCACCGCGGTGGCCGCAAGTCCCGTGGCAGCCATGGCCAGCGCACCGCCGAAGAAGGCGCAGAGGAAGACATAGACCATGAAATGGTTGGGCAGGTGGCGGTCCACGAAGCGGAAAATGGCATGGCTCACCGCCACCGGCACCGCCCCCATGACCAGGAAGTTGAGGGAGAGCGCCTGCCAGGCGATGGACTCGGCGGCCAGGGTGGTGCCCAGCACCACCAGGGCCAGATCGAGGAGGGCAAGGGGCCAACCGAACATGAGGGTGAGCACGGTGGCGCCGAGGATATGGAAATCGAGCCCGGGTTTGACGCCGGTCTTGATGCTCCACAAGACCATCAGCGACACCGCCGAGGCGAGCAAAAGATGCAGGCGCCAGGGGGTGCGCAGCGTCCCCCAGGGCACGCGCCGCGCGGCCACGGCCAAGAGACCCAAAGCAGCGAAATGGGCAACCAAGTACCAGGCGGCGGGCAGCAGGTGATCCGGGATGTTCATGGCGCGGGCAGGGGAAGGAAGGGCATTTTACGCTATACTGGCCGCCCATCCCATGACCATCATGCGTCTTGCCCTCTTCGACCTCGACAACACCCTGCTTGCCGGCGACAGCGATTTCGAGTGGGCGCAGTTTCTCATCGACAAGGGCGTGCTCGACCGCGAAGTGTACGAGGCGCGCAATCAGGCCTTCTACGCCCAGTACCGGGCCGGCACCCTGGACATCCACGCCTTCCTGGATTTCCAGCTCAAGCCCTTATCCCGTCATCCCCGCGCCCAGCTGGACGCCTGGCATCGGGAATTCATGGACCGGCGTATCCGGCCGCTCATCCTGCCCAAGGCGCGGCAGCTGGTGGAGCGGCACCGGCAGGCGGGGGATGAGTGCATCATCATCACCGCCACCAACAGTTTCGTCACCCGTCCCATCGCCCGGGAATTCGGCATCACCCATCTCATCGCCACCGAACCGGAGGAGGTGGACGGCGAATTCACCGGCCGGGTGCAGGGCATCCCCAGCTTCCGCGAAGGCAAGGTCAAGCGGCTCGAGGAGTGGCTCAACCAGCGCCACCTGCGGCTTGCCGACATGGAGGCGAGCCATTTCTACAGCGACAGCCACAATGACCTTTTTCTCCTGGAACGGGTGACCCATCCGGTGGCCGTGGATGCCGACGAAGAGCTCAAGCGGGTTGCCCGCGCGCGGGGCTGGCCGCTCATCAGTCTGCGCTAGCGCCCCATGGCCCCGTGGGTTGCGCAAAGGGAAAGCAGCCGGCAAACCCTGCCCATGGCCCGCCCCGCCTTGCTCTTCTTTCTCCTTGTCGTCCTCGCCGTGCTGGCGGTGGGGGCCGGGCTTGCCGGCGGCAGCGTTTCCCTGGCGCCCATGGAAGTGCTCCATGGGCTCTTTACGCCGGATGGGGGGTTGGCTGCCCGCATCGTCTGGGAGCTTCGGCTGCCGCGGGTGTTGGCTGCGTTCGCCTGTGGGGCGCTCCTGGCGGTGGCGGGGGTGTTGTTGCAGGTCCTGGTGCGCAACCCTCTCGCCGAGCCCTACATCCTCGGCGTCTCCGGCGGGGCGACGCTGGCGGCCCTGACGGCGGTGCTGCTGGGGGCGGCGGTGGCGGGGGTGCAGGCGGCGGCCTTTGCCGGGGCGGTGGTGGCCACGGTGGCGGTGTTTGCCTTAAGCGGCGCATGGAATCCTTTCCGCCTCCTGCTCACCGGCGTGGTGCTGTCGGCGGGGTTCAGCGCGGCGGTCAGCCTACTGCTGGCGCTGGCGCCGGCAATGGACAGCCGCGGCATGCTCTTCTGGCTCATGGGAGACTTGAGTGGGGCGACGCGGCCGCTTCTCCTGTGGCTCGTATTGGGGGCCTGTCTTGCTGCGATGATGGGCCAATCCCGGGCCCTGGACGTCTTCACCGCCGGGGAATTGCAGGCCCGGGCGCTGGGGGTGGCGGTGCGCCCCCTGCAGACGGGGCTCTTCGTCACCGCTTCCCTGGCCACTGCCGTGGTGGTGGCGCAAGCGGGGCCGGTGGGCTTCGTCGGCCTTGTCGTCCCCCATGCGCTGCGGCTTCTGGGGCTTTCCGCTCACCGCTGGCTGCTGCCGGCGGCGGCGGTGAGCGGCGGCGCCTTCCTCACCTTGGCCGATCTCGCCGCCCGCAGCGCCTACGCCCCCCAGCAGCTGCCGGTGGGCGTCTTCACCGCCCTCATCGGCGTGCCGGTGTTGCTGTGGCTTTTGCATCGGGGGCGGTGATGCTGGAGGTGCGGGGGCTTGAGCTGGCGCTGGCCGGGCGGAAGCTGGTGTCGGGGCTGTCGGCGCGTTTCAAGCCCGGCGAAATCTGGGCGATACTGGGCAAAAATGGCGCCGGCAAGACCACCCTGCTTCACACCCTGGCCGGCTTGCGTGCCCCCGATGGGGGCGAGGTGTGGCTCGATGGCATGTCTCTTGCAGGATTTTCCCGGCGGGAGCTCGCCCGGCGGCGGGCTCTCCTGCTGCAGGAGGAGCCGGAAAACTTCTTCGGCACCGTCTTCGAATGGGTGCGCCTTGCCCGCTATCCCCACGCCGGGCCGTTTCCGGGAGCCGGCGAGGAGGCGCGGGTGCGGGCAGCACTGGCGGAGGTGGGGGTGGCCGGGTTTGCGGCGCGACGGCTCGACACCCTGTCGGGGGGCGAGCGGCAGCGGGTGCGGCTGGCCATGGTGTTGGCCCAGGAGGCGCCGGTGATGCTCCTCGACGAGCCGCTGCGGCATCTGGATTTGTGCGCCCAGTTCGCCCTGCTGACGCGCTTTTCCGCCCTCGCCCGGCGCGAGCGGCGACTTTTGCTGATGGTGCTGCATGATGTCTATTGGGCCTCGCGTTTCTGCGACAAGACGCTGCTTCTGTTTGGCGACGGCCGCACCGAACAGGGGGAAAGCACGGCGGTGCTAAACCGGGACAACGTGGAAGCCCTCTACGGCTGCCCCCTTGAGGGGGTGGAGGGCGCCGGAGGACGCCTGTTTCTGCCCCGGGGGGAGGCGCCATGAGATTCGGCCTGCCGCGCACCCTCCACATGCGGCTGGTGCTGGCCATCGCCCTCATCCAGCTTCTGGCGGTGGGGGCCTTTGCCGCCTACTGGCTGGCCAGCGAGGTGAGCAATGCCGTGGATGCGCGGCGTGTTACCGCCCACCGTCTCCTCAACCTGGTGACCCCGGCGGTGCAGGAGGCGCTTGCCCAGGGGGATGAGGCAGCCCTCGCCCAATATCTGGAAAGGGTGGCGCTGGACCCCCAGGTCGCCGGCCTGAGCCTGCGCGATGTCAGCGGGCGGCTGCGTTTCGAACGACGCCTGCGGGATGCGTCCCTGCATCCTCTGGCGGCCTGGTTCGAGGCCCAACCGGCTTTTCCCTTGACCCGGCAGTTGGGGCCCGCCGCCTCCCCCCTTGGCGTGTTGAGTCTCATGCCCGCCAATGCGCCGGTCAATCGGCGGGTGGAGGCGGCGATGGAGGAGGTGCTGCTGTTCTTTTTCATCGTGCTCGCCCTCGACCTCATCGCCACTCAGCTCATCATCCGCTTCTTCGTCGCGCCCCTGAAACCCCTCACCGAAATGGCCATGAACGTGAGCCAGGGGCTGCTCGACAGTACCGTGCTGCCCGAGCCCACCGCCTCGGAGGAGGTGAAGCAGGTAGGGCTTGCCTTGGTGACCAGCGCCCGCATGCTGCAAAAACAAATCCGCGATCTGGAGCTCACCCGCGCCCGTCTGGCGGAGAACGAACTGCGTCTGCGCAATCTGGTGAACAGCATGCGCGAAGTGCTGCTGGAACTGGATGCCCACGGCAACATCCGCTTCCTCAATCCAGCCTGGGAGAAACTCACCCAGCATCCCTTGGCGGATTGTCTCAACCGGCCGTTTTCCCGCTTCCTGCGCCAACCACCGCAGCAGGCGATGTTCGTCTTCGGCCGTCTGGAGTCGTTGCCGCTGGAAGACCTGCAACTGGAGGTGGCGGCGCGGGACGGCCACACCGTCTGGATGCGCATGCACGGCAGTCTGCAGCGCGACCCGGAGGGGCGCGTGACCGGGCTGGTTGCCACGCTGGAGGACGTGACGGAGGAGATGCGCCTCAAGGCCCTGGAGCGCCAGCACGAACAGGAATTGCTGCAGTTGTCCATCACCGATCCCCTCACCGGTGTCTACAACCGGCGCCACTTCGACGAGGTGATCCGCAATCTGCTGCAGATGAACCTGGCGCGGGCGCGCCCCTTGGCCTTGCTCATCATCGACATCGATGGCTTCAAGTTCATCAACGACACCTATGGCCATCCGGTGGGGGACGAAGTGCTGCGGCGCGTGGCCGAGGCATTGCGTGCCCACGCCGGACAGGGCGTGGTGGCGCGGCTGGCGGGGGACGAGTTCGCCGTCATCCTGCCCGGCCATGGGGCGGAGATGGCGGGGGAGGCGGCGCGCCGGCTGCACGAGCATCTGGGCAGGATCGTCATCGACCTGCCGGTGGGGCATCTGCGCATTCAGACTTCCATTGGCGTCGCCTCCGCGCCTGCCTTCGGCAGTACTGCCCAGGAGCTGGTGCGTGCGGCGGATGTGGCGCTCTATCACGCGAAGAAAAACGGCCGCAACCGGGTGGATGTGCTCTCCCCGGACATCGGCGAGGCCATCATGGAAATCTTCTCCCAGGGTTTCGAGCTGCGCCGGGCCCTGGAGGAGGGCCTCATCGCGCCCTTCCTGCAACCCATCCGGGAACTTTCGGCGGGAGGTGTCGCGGCCTATGAGGTGCTCACCCGTCTCAAGCGGGGTGAGGAATACGTGCCGGCGGATGAGTTCGTGCTGGTCGCCGAGGATCTGGGACTCATCCGCGACATGGACCTCTTCGTCATCGACCGCGCGCTGCGGGCGGTGCCCCGGGACATCCCGCTCTTTCTCAACATCAGCCTCAATTCCTTCCAGTCACCCGAATTTTTCGAGGAATTCCGCGCCCTGCTGCAGTCCCCCCTGGCGGCGGGCCGGCCGCTCACCATCGAGCTCACGGAAAGGCAGACGACGGACATGGGGGGCGATTTCCTGCGTCTTGTGCAGGAGTTGCGGGCGCGGGGTGTGACCATCGCCCTGGACGATTTCGGCGCCGGCTATTCCACCTATGCCTACCTGCGGGCGCTCAAGCCCGACTTCGTCAAGATCGACGGCAGTTTCGTGCAGAAGATCCTCACCGATCCCCAGGACCGGCGCATTGTCGCCCATATCCATGAGCTTGCCGTCAGTTTCGGCGCCCGCACCATCGCCGAACACGTGGAGGACGAAGCGACCCGGGAGGCCCTGGCGAGAATGGGCGTCCATTATGGTCAGGGCTGGCTCTTCGGCCGGCCGCAGCGGGTGGAGGAATACCTGGGGCGGGTGGATGTGGCCTGAAGCTTGCCCTTTGCCATGGCCTCGGCGACAATTCCCGCCTTTCCCGACCATCCTATGATCCAAAGACTCATCCGGCGACTTTTGCGGCGCGCCGACCGTCCCGTCATCCTGCCCCTGGCCAAGCACGGCATCACGCCGGATCGCATCAGCCCCTGCGCCCTGATGGTGTGTGAGACCCTGCAGCGGGCCGGCTACAAGGCCTTCGTGGTGGGCGGAGCGGTGCGGGATCTGCTGATGGGGAAAACGCCCAAGGATTTCGACGTGGCCACCGACGCGCGGCCGGAGGAGGTGCGCCGCCTCTTCCGCCGTTCCCGCATCATCGGCCGCCGCTTCCGTATCGTGCACGTGACGTGTGGCCGGGAGACGGTGGAGGTCACCACCTTCCGCGGTCAGGGCGCACCGCCCCCCGAGGAAAGGGGAGAGCTCGACGAGGAGGAAACCTCCGTTGAGGAACGTTTGGTCGCGGAGAACGGCCGGCTTCTGCGCGACAATGTCTTCGGCACCCAGGCCGATGATGCGGCGCGGCGGGATTTCACCATCAATGCCCTCTATTACGATCCCGCCAAGGGGGAAATCTGGGATTACCAGAACGGCGTGGCGGACCTGCGGCGGGGTGTGCTACGCATCATCGGCGATCCCGAGACCCGTTACCGCGAGGACCCGGTGCGCATGCTGCGCGCGGTGCGCCTGGCCGCCAAGCTGGATTTCCGGCTGGATGCGGCCACCCGCAAGCCCATTCGCGCCCTGGCGCCACTGCTGCTCGACGTGCCCAAGGCGCGAATTTTCGATGAGATGCTCAAGCTCTTCCTCTCCGGCCACGCCCTGGCCAGTGCACGGCGGCTGCGGCAGGAAGGCCTGCATCACGGCATCCTGCCGCTTCTCGACGTGGTGCTGGAACAACCCCTGGGCGAGCGCTTCGTCACCGCGGCGCTGAAGAACACCGATGAGCGCATCGCCGCGGACAAGCCCGTCTCCCCGGCCTTCCTCTTCGCCGCGCTGCTGTGGCACGAGGTGCTGGCCAAACAGCAGAAATTCCAGGAGGCGGGCCAGTCCCCCGTGGCCGCCCTGCAGCAGGCCGTCGAGGAGGTGATCGAGGTGCAGGTGGAGACCCTGGCCATTCCCCGCCGCTATACCGCCGTCATGCGGGAGATCTGGTATATGCAGCCCCGTTTCCTCCAGCGCGCCGGGCAGCGTCCCTTCCGCCTGCTGGAGCAGCCGCGTTTCCGCGCCGCCTATGATTTCCTCCTGCTCCGCTGTGAAAGCGGGGAGCTCGACCCCGCCATCTGTCAGTGGTGGGAGACCTTCCAACATGCCTCCCCCGAGGAGCGGGCGCGCATGCTGGTGAGAAGCGAAGCTACGCCGCGCCGGCGGCGCCGGCGCCGGCGCAAGCCCACCGCCGCCGCCCCGGCCGAATCTCCATGACTGACCCCGCCATTGCCCCCGTCAGCGAGCGCGCCTTCGTCGCGCTGGGCAGCAATCTCGCCAATCCCGCGGCGCAGGTCACGCGTGCAATCGAGCGGCTTGCCACCCTGCCGCAGACCCGGCTGCTTGCCCGTTCCTCCCTCTATCGCACGGCGCCGGTGGGCTACGCCCATCAACCCGACTTCATCAACGCCGTGGTGCTGCTTAAGACGACGCTTACGCCCGCCGCTTTGCTGGCGGCGCTTCTGGAACTGGAAGCGTCCTTCGGCCGGAAGCGGGCATTCCGCAACGCGCCCCGCGTGCTCGACCTCGATCTGCTCCTCTATGGCGAGCTCATCCATCACGAGCCGGGACTCACGCTGCCCCATCCGCGCATGCATGAACGCGCCTTCGTCCTCGCCCCGTTGGTGGAGATCGCCCCCGATTGCATCATCCCCGGCCGGGGGCCGGCGCGAAATCTTCTTAAGGGCTGCCTCCACCAAGGGGTCCAGCGCATTGCCGCCTGACACCGTGGACCGGCCCGCCTTGCCCGGCTATATCGCAGTGGAAGGCCCCATCGGCGCTGGCAAGACCAGCCTCGCGCGCCGGCTGGCCGAACACCTGGGGGCAAGACTCGTGCTCGAGGCGGCAGAGTCCAATCCCTTCCTGCCCCGCTTCTACGAGGATCGCGCACGGCACGCCCTGCCGACGCAGTTGTTTTTCCTCTTCCAGCGGGTGGAACAGATGCGCGAGCTTCTCCAGCGGGATCTCTTCGCCGGTCCCGTGGTGACGGATTTCATGCTGGACAAGGACCCGCTTTTCGCCCGGCTCACGCTTTCCGAGGACGAATACCGCCTCTATCAGAAAATCCACGCCACATTGGCGCCACAAAGTCCGCTGCCCGATCTGGTAATCTATCTCCAGGCGCCGGTGGAAGTGCTCGTGGAGCGCGTGCGGGCACGGGGCATCGGCTACGAGCAGGGCATCGACCGGGAGTATCTCGCCCGCCTGTCCGACGCCTATGCCCGGTATTTCTACCACTACGAGGCCTCCCCGCTGATGATCGTCAACAGCGAACATCTCAATTTCGTGGACGACACGGGGGACTTCGACTGGCTGCTCGCCCGCCTCCCCCATGTGCGCGGGCGCGAGTTCGTCAACCGCGGCTGAACATGGCACGCCACACCCTCAGCACACTCAGGCAGATGGCGCGCGCCGGCGAGCGCATCGCTTGTCTGACCTGCTATGACGCAAGCTTTGCCAGGCTACTGGAGGCGGCGGGCGTGGATGTGCTCCTGGTGGGGGACTCCCTGGGGATGGTGCTGCAGGGGCGGGATTCCACCCTGGCGGTGAGCCTTGAGGAGATGGAGTATCACACCCGCTGTGTGGCGCGGGGATCGAACCGGGCGTTCATCATCGCCGATCTGCCCTTCGGCAGCTACCAGGGCTCGCCGCAGGAGGCCTTTGCCAGCGCCGCGCGGCTCATGCGTGCCGGCGCCCACATGGTCAAGCTGGAGGGCGGCCGGGTGATGGAGGAGACCGTGCGCTTTCTGGTGGAACGGGGTATTCCCGTCTGCGGCCATCTGGGGCTGCTGCCCCAATCCGTGCACCAGGTGGGCGGTTGGCGCGTGCAGGGGCGGGAGGAGGCGGAAGCGGCGCAACTGCTGGCCGATGCGCGCATCCTGGATCAGGCGGGGGTGGGGCTGATGGTGCTGGAGATGACCACGCGCGCACTGGCACGGAGCATCACTGCCTCCATCAGCGCGCCCACCATCGGCATCGGTGCCGGACCGGATTGCAGTGGCCAGGTCCTGGTGCTCTACGACATGCTGGGCATCTATGGCGGCAGGGTACCCCGCTTCGTGCGCAACTTCATGCCGGGGGCGGATAGCATCGAGGCCGCCGTCGCCGCATATGTGCGGGCGGTGAAGGACGGCAGCTTTCCCGCTGCCGAGCACGGTTTCGACTGAATCATGGACGTCATCGCCAGCATCCACGCCCTGGACGAACGCTTGAGCGAGGCCGGCCGCATCGCCTTCGTGCCCACCATGGGCAATCTGCACGAAGGTCACCTGGAACTGGTGCGGCTGGCGCGTGCCCATGGCGACACAGTGGTGGTCAGCATCTTCGTCAATCCCCTGCAGTTCGGCCCCAACGAGGATTACCACCGGTATCCACGCACTCTGGCCGAGGATTGCGCGAAGCTGGAAGTCATCGGCTGCGACGTGGTGTTTGCGCCCACGGTGGCCGAAATGTATCCCACCCCGCAACAGACGGAAATCCTGCCGCCGCCGGTGGCCGACGAGTTGTGCGGCGCCTTCCGCCCGGGACATTTCCGCGGTGTGGCCACGGTGGTGGCCAAGCTGTTCAACATCGTGCAGCCCACCGTGGCCGTCTTCGGCAAGAAGGATTACCAGCAGCTTTTCATCATCCGCACCATGGTGCGGGAGCTCAACTTCCCCATCCAGATCGTGGCGGGGGAGACGGTGCGCGCCGAAGACGGGCTGGCGCTGTCTTCCCGCAATGCCTATCTCTCGGCCGCCGAACGGGCCGAGGCACCACGCCTCTACCGCACCCTCTGTGCCGCGGCGGAGGCAATCGGCAGGGGCGATCGGGATTTCCCCCTCATCGAAGCCAACGCCCGTAGCGAACTGGAGGCCCACGGCTGGCGCGTGGATTATGTCTCTGTGCGCGATGGAGCCACCCTTGCCGTGCCTGGCGCGCAGACCCGGCAGTTCGTCGTGCTGGCGGCCGCCTGGCTGGGGGACACCCGCCTCATCGACAACGTCGAGGTGCCTGGCCCTGCGCTTCCGGCCTGAGGGGCGAGAGGGTATAATCCGCCTCCCTTTCCACCTCTGAGACGGGGGCGATCATGCAAAGGACCATGCTGAAATCGAAGCTGCACCGCGTGCGGGTGACGCATGCCGAGCTGCACTACGAGGGTTCCTGCGCCATCGACGAGGCCCTGCTGGAAGCCGCGGACATCCGCGAATACCAACAGATCGAAATCTACAACGTCACCAATGGTGAGCGTTTCACTACCTATGCCATCCGTGCCGAGCGGGACTCCGGCATCATCTCGGTGAACGGCGCCGCCGCCCACAAGGCAAAACCCGGCGACATCATCATCATCGCCGCCTATGCCCTCTACAACGAGCTGGAGCTTTTGAAATACGCCCCGCAGCTCATCTACGTGGACGAACACAACCGCATCATCGACCGGCGCGACCGCATCCCTGTGCAGATGGCGTAAGCGCCACCCTTGCGGGAAGACCTCCCGATCTTGTAGATCTTTGCGCGCCAACCGTGGCGCTGCCTCCCAATGTGCGGCGGGGTACGGGATAAAACGCTGCAATGGGGGCGGCCGGGACCAGGGAGCGCGGTGTGAACTGGTGCCGGGAGAGGGACTCGAACCCTCATGGTATCGCTACCGGCGGATTTTGAGTCCGCTGCGTCTACCGATTCCGCCATCCCGGCCGGGTGGCATGCGCGCCGGAGAGAAGAGCTGGGGAAGCGTTTCCCTTGCCTTTGCGCCCGCAGGCGATGGAGGCGCAGATTATCCGGGGAAAGGGGGGCTGGGGCAAGCCGCATGGCGTCCTCCGCTATAATGCCCGCTCCTTGTCGCCGCGGCCTTCCATGCACATTTCCGAATTCGATTTTTTTCTGCCCGCCGAGCTCATCGCCCAGTATCCCGCCGAGCGGCGGCGCGCCAGCCGCCTGCTCCACATCGACGGGGGCACGGGACAGTTTGCCGACCGCGCCTTCGCCGATCTGCCCTCCCTGATGCGGGCGGGTGATGTGCTCGTCTTCAACGACACGCGGGTGATCAAGGCGCGGGTGATGGCGACCAAGGAAACAGGCGGACGCGTGGAGGTGTTGATCGAGCGGGTGCTCGATGATCACCACGCGCTTGCCCTGATGCGGGCAAGCCACGCGCCCAGGCCCGGCAGCCTGCTGCGGGTCGGGGAGGACAGCGCCCTCCTGGTGGAGGAACGGCAGGGGGAGTTTTACCGCGTGCACCTGGAGGCGGCGGCACCCTTTCTCGACTGGCTGGAAAAACACGGCAGCCTGCCATTGCCGCCCTACATCCAGCGGCCGCCGGCAGACCTCGACGAAGAACGCTACCAGACCGTCTATGGGCGCCGTCCCGGTGCGGTGGCAGCACCCACGGCGGGGCTGCATTTCGATGAAGCGATGCTGGATGAGCTCAAGTCCCGCGGGGTGAAGCTTGCCCGCCTCACCCTGCACGTGGGGGCGGGAACCTTCCAGCCGGTGCGGGTGGAGGACGTGCGGCAACACACCATGCACAGCGAATGGTACGAGGTGCCGGAGGAGACGGTGGCGGCCATCACCGCGGCGCGCGCCGCCGGCGGGCGGGTGCTCGCCGTGGGTACCACCAGCCTGCGCGCGCTGGAGGCGGCGGCCAGCGGGGGGACCTTCATCGCCGGGCGGGGGGAAACCAATCTCTTCATCCTCCCGGGTTTCCGTTTCCAGGTGGTGGACCGGCTGCTCACCAATTTCCATCTGCCCCGCTCCACGCTTTTCATGCTGGTCTGTGCCTTCGGCGGCACGCAGATCCTGAAACGGGCCTATGCCCACGCGGTGGAGGCCCGCTACCGCTTCTTCAGCTATGGCGATGCCACCTTGATCGAGCGGGCGCCGCAATGAAGTTCGAGGTGCTGGCAGAGGAAGGGCGCGCGCGCCGGGGCCGGCTGACCCTGGCACACGGTGTGGTGGACACGCCCGCCTTCATGCCCGTGGGCACTTACGGCACAGTGAAGGCCATGCGGCCGGATGCGCTGCGGGAGGTGGGGGCGCAGATTGTATTGGGCAACACCTTCCATCTCTACCTGCGTCCCGGCCTCGAGGTGATTGCCGCCCACGGCGGCCTGCACCGTTTCATGGGCTGGGACGGGCCCATCCTCACCGATTCCGGCGGCTTTCAGGTCTTCAGTTTGAGTGCCCTGCGCAAGCTCACGGAAGAGGGGGTGCATTTCCGCTCGCCGGTGAATGGGGAGGCCTGTTTCCTATCGCCGGAGGAATCGATGCGCATCCAGCGCGTGCTGGGTGCGGACATCGTGATGATCTTCGATGAGTGCACCCCTTATCCGGCGGATCACGCCACCGCTGCCGCTTCCATGCGTCTGTCCCTGCGCTGGGCGGCGCGCTCCAGGCGCGCCCATGGCGACAATCCCAATGCCCTCTTCGGCATCGTACAGGGGGGCATGTACGAGGATCTGCGCGCGGAATCCCTGGCGGGTCTGCTGGAAATCGGCTTCGACGGTTATGCCATCGGTGGTCTGTCTGTGGGGGAACCCAAGGAGGACATGGCCCGCATCCTGGACTTCCTCGCCCCGCGGCTGCCCGCCGACAAGCCGCGTTACCTCATGGGGGTGGGCACGCCGGAGGACATTGTCGAGGCCGTGCTCAAAGGGGTGGACATGTTCGACTGCGTGCTGCCCACCCGCAATGCGCGCAACGGCATGTTGTTCACCCGCTTTGGCGACATCAAGATCCGCAACAGCGTGCACCGCATGGACACCCGGCCCCTGGACGAGGAGTGCGAATGCTATACTTGCCGCCATTTCAGCCGCGCCTATCTCCACCATCTGGACAAGACCAACGAAATCCTCGGCGCCATGCTCAATACCCATCACAACCTCCACTTCTACCAGACCCTCATGGGGGAGCTGCGCGAGGCCATCGCCGCGGGCCGCCTTGAGCAATACGTGGCGGCCTTCCGCGCCCGTCGGGCGGCGGGGGCTTCGTGCTAGAATGCGCGCTTTATCAAACCCGAGGTGTCCCGATTGCGTGACGCGCACGGGACGGCCAACCCAGTTTTCCGGAGACTGCCGTGATCATCGCGCCTGCCTACGCCGCACCTGCTGCCCAGCAGCCAGACCCGTTCATGAGTCTGCTGCCCTTCATCGTCATCTTTGTGCTCTTCTGGTTCATGCTCATCCGGCCGCAGATGAAACGCGCCAAGGAACAGAAAAAAATGCTCGACGCCCTGCAGAAAGGCGACGAGGTGGTGACCGCGGGCGGCCTGCTGGGCAAGGTGACCAAGGTGGGCGACCAATATGTCTCCCTGGAGATCGCCGACGGAGTGGTGGTGCAGGTGCAAAAACCCACCATCCAGGCGGTGCTGCCCAAGGGCACGCTGAAGAGCGCCGCCTGATGGGTTTGTCCCTCCTTCACCGCGCGCCATGAACCGCTACCCGGTCTGGAAATATGTGCTCGTCGCCGTCATCCTGGTGGTGGGCGTGCTCTACACCCTGCCCAATTTCTATGGAGAATCGCCGGCGGTGCAGGTCTCCGTGGCCAACCCCGTGCTCAAGGTGGATGCCACCACCCTCGGCCAGGTGGAGACGGTGCTTAAGACCGCCGGCCTCCCCTTTGAGGCGGCCCAGCTCGACGTCAACACCGTCAAGGTGCGCTTCGCCGACACCGAGACCCAGCTCAAGGCGAAGACGGTCCTCGAGGAGAAGCTGGGTCCCGATTACGTGGTGGCGCTGAACCTGCTTTCCCGCTCACCGGCCTGGCTTGCCGCGATCCACGCCCAACCCATGTACCTCGGCCTGGATTTGCGCGGTGGCGTGCACTTCCTGCTGCAGATGGACATGAAGACCGCCCTCGACCGGGTCATCGACCGTTATGCTTCGGATGTGCGCAGTCTGCTGCGGGAAAACCGGGTGCAGTATCTCGGCGTGAGCCGTCAGGGGCAGGCGGTGGAGGTGAAATTTTCCACCGCCGCGGAAAGGGCGAAAGCCCGGGAGCTCATTGCCGGCAAGGTGGACGATCTGCTCCTGCGGGAGGAGGAGCGGGCGGGCGAGCCCTATCTCGTGGCCACCCTGAAGCCCGAGGCCCTCAAACGGCGGCAGGAGCTCAACCTCAAGCAGAACCTCACCACCCTGCGCAACCGGGTCAACGAGCTGGGGGTCGCCGAGCCCATCATCCAGCAGCAGGGTGAGGATCGCATCGTCGTCCAGTTGCCCGGCGTGCAGGATACGGCGCGGGCCAAGCAGATCCTCGGGCGCACCGCGACCCTGGAGCTGCGCATGGCGGATTTCACCGATGCGGAGATTGCCGCCGCCCTCGCCGGCCAGATCCCCCTGGGCGCGGAGCTTCTGCGGGAACGCAACGGCCAGCCGGTGCTGGTGCGCAAAAACGTGGTGCTCACCGGCGAGTACATCACCGATGCCAGCGCCGGCTTCGACGAGCATGGCCGGCCGGCGGTGCACATGACCCTCGACGGGCGGGGGGCGCGCATCTTCCAGCACCTCACCCGCGAGAACGTGGGCAAGCGCATGGCCATCCTGCTCATCGAAAAAGGACAGGCGGAAGTGGTCACCGCCCCCGTCATCCAGACGGAAATTCCGGGCGGCCGGGTGCAGATCACGGGCATGCGCAGCACCCAGGAGGCGAACGACATCGCGCTGCTGCTGCGTGCCGGGGCGCTGGCCGCACCCATGGAGATCATCGAGGAGCGCACGGTGGGGCCGAGCCTCGGTGCCGACAACATCCGCCGCGGCTTCTATTCCACCCTGGTCGGCTTCGTCGCCATCGTCGTTTTCATGATCTTCTACTACCAGGTCTTCGGCGCCATCGCCAGCTTCGCCCTGGCGGTCAACGTCATGCTCCTCGTCGCCCTGCTTTCCATGCTGCAGGCCACCCTCACCCTGCCCGGCATTGCCGGCATCGCCCTGACGGTGGGCATGGCCATTGATGCCAACGTGCTCATCTTCGAGCGCATCCGTGAGGAGCTGCGCAACGGCGTGAGCCCCCAGGCCGCCATCAACGCCGGCTACGACCGCGCCTGGGACACCATTTTCGATTCCAACATCACCACCCTCATCGCCGGCTTCTTCCTTTTCTGGCTGGGGTCAGGGCCGGTGCGCGGCTTTGCCGTGACCCTCTGCCTGGGGATCCTCACCTCCATGTTCAGCGCGGTGACGGTGTCGCGGGCGGTGGTCAACCTCACCTACGGCCGCATGAAGCGCATCGCGAAACTTGCCATCGGCTAAGGCACAGGCGGAAAGGCAGTCATGGAATTCTTCCGGATCCAGCGCGACATCCCCTTCATGAAATATGCGAAGGTGACCTCCTTCGTCTCCCTGGCCACCTTCCTGCTTGCCGTCTTTTTCCTCGTCTGGAAGGGGCTCAACCTTGGCGTGGATTTCACCGGTGGCACCGTGCTCGAGGTGCGTTATGCGGCGCCGGCGGAGCTGCAGAAAATCCGCGCCCAGCTTGCCGCACACGGTTATGGCGAAGCGAGTGTGCAGAACTTCGGCACCGCGCGCGATGTGCTGGTGCGGCTGCCGGTGAAGCCCGGGCTGACCACGGCGCAGGTTTCCGAAGCGGTCATGCAGGTGCTGCGTGCGCAAAGTCCCGACGTCACCCTGCAGCGGGTGGAATTCGTCGGCCCGCAGGTGGGGCAGGAGCTGCTCTACGACGGCTCGCTGGCGTTGCTGCTGGTCTCCATCGGCATCGTCATCTACCTGTGGGTACGCTTCGAGTGGCAGTTCGCCATCGCCGCCATTGCCGCCACCCTGCACGACGTGGTGATCATCATCGGCATGTTCGCCGCCTTCCAATGGGAATTCTCCCTCACCGTGCTGGCGGCGGTGCTGGCCATCCTTGGCTATTCCGTGAACGACACCGTGGTGGTGTTCGACCGCATCCGGGAAAACTTCCGCAAGATGCGCAAGGGCACGCTGGCCGAAATCATCGACAACGCCATCACGGCAACCCTGTCGCGCACCATCATGACCCATGTCACCACGCAGATGATGGTGTTCTCCGTGCTCTTCCTGGGGGGCGAAATCCTCTTCTACTTCGCGCTGGCGCTGACCATCGGCATCGTCGTCGGCACCTATTCCTCCATTTTGGTGGCCAGCCCCATCGTCCTCTGGCTCGGTATCTCCCGCGAAGCCTTCATCAAGCCGGAGAAGAAGCAGGAAGCGGAGTTGCTCCCCTAGACGGGACGTTTCGAGGCGTAGCTTCACCAGGGCTTTGGCAGGGGACGCGGGGCCAGGGCTTTGTCTTTCCGTCTGCCCTAGGGGTGCGCCGGGGCAGGATTGGCACCCAAATTCGATCAGGCTGGCAACACCGTGGAACTCATCACCCAGTTCATCGACATCTTGCTGCATCTGGACCAGCATCTGGTCTGGCTGCTGGAGAACTACGGCAGCTGGTTCTACCTGGTGCTGTTTCTCATCATCTTTTGCGAAACAGGCCTGGTGGTGACCCCTTTTCTGCCCGGTGATTCGCTGCTCTTCGTCGCTGGCGCCCTGGCGGTGGCCAATGGCATCGACGTAGTGACACTCGTGGTGGTGCTCATGGCGGCCGCGTTTCTGGGCGACAACACGAATTACTGGATCGGGCGCTTCCTGGGACCGCGGGTGTTTCGTGGCGGGGCGCGCTGGCTCAACCGCGCCCACCTGGAAAAAACCGAAGCCTTCTACCGGCGCCACGGCGGCAAGACCATTCTCCTTGCCCGCTTCTTCCCTATCCTGCGCACCTTCGCCCCCTTCGTCGCCGGCATCGGCCGCATGTCCTATGGGCGCTTCGTCGCCTTCAGCGCCGCCGGCGCCATCCTCTGGATCAATTCCCTGGTGTGGGCGGGTTTCTTTTTCGGCAACGTCCCCGTCATCAAAGACCACCTCACCCTGGTCATCCTGGGCATCGTCGCGGTGTCCCTCATGCCGGGCTTTTTCCATTTCCTGCGCGGCCGCGCCCGCGGCCGGGCGGGCGCGTAGAAGGCCCCAGCGAGATCGCCATTGGGGTTTTGCCCATCATTGCTGGAGAACAGGGCTGCCCGGAGCTTCAGCGCCTCCCCCGGGATTGCCTTGCCGTCTGCATCGCCGAAAGAGGGGTGAGCCGCCGTTCGCGGGGGAGGAAGTTGGAAGGGACGCGGCGGCGCTTTTGCAGAAAGCCTTCCCGGTGCCGCCGGTGTTTTTCAGCGCAGCAACGCGATCAACTGGTCGAAGGCATCCTGGAAGAGTTTGACGCCCTGGACCTGCAGTTCGCTGCCCACATCCCGCATGTTGATGCCCAGCCGTTCCAGCGTGAGGTAGTCGTTGAGGGCCTGTTCGGCGTTTTCCTCCAGAGTGGGCCCGGCGCGGCCGTGGTCTCGGAAGGCGGCAAGGGTGGCATCCGGCAGGGTGTTGATGGTTTCCGGCCCGATCAGGGGTTCCACGTAGAGCACATCGCTGTAGGCCGGGTTTTTGGTGCCCGTGCTGGCCCACAGAGGATACTGGGGACGGGCACCGGCTGCTTTCAGCGGCGCGAATTCCGGTCCGTGGAAGAGTTCCTTGTAGCGGCCGTAGGCCACCTTGGCCATGGCGACGGCAGACTTGCCCCGCAGGGCGAGGGCTTCCGGTGTGTTGAGGGCTTCGAGCCGCTTGTCCACATAGGTGTCCACCCGCGACAGGAAGATGCTCGCCACGGATTTGACACGGCGCGGGTCACCCCCGGCTTCGATCCAGCGGGCGATGCCCCGCACATAGGCGCGCATGACCTCCATGTGCTGCAGCAGGGAAAAGATCAGGGTGACGTTGACGCTGATCCCGCGGGCGGTGAGGGCCTCGAAGGCAAGCACCCCCTGGGGTGTGGCCGGTACCTTGATGAGGACATTGGGCCGGTCCACCTGGGCGTGGAGGCGTTCGGCGGCGGCGACCGTTCCCGTCTCGTCATAGGCGAGGGCGGGCGAGACCTCGAGACTCACGTAGCCGTCATCGCCACCCCTTTGCTCCCACACTGGGCGCAGGAGGTCGCAGGCTTCCCGCACATCCGGAATGGCTAGGGCCTCGAAGCGTTCCTCCGGGCTCAAGCCGCTTTGCTTGAGGCGCGCGATGTCGTCGCGGTAATAGGGACTGTCGCTGATGGCTTTCTGGAAAATGGCGGGGTTGGAGGTGACGCCGGTCACCCCATCCGCCTCGATGTATCGCGCAAGGCCCCCTTCCCGCAGCAGGGTGCGGGAAAGGTTGTCAAGCCAGATGCTCTGGCCATAGCGGCGGATTGCGAGCAGGCCATGGGTTGCGGCGGGGAAGACGGCATCGCGCTGCATAAGACCTCCCGTGGGTGGGTTGCCTGGCCTCAAAAAATCGGCCGCAGGACGAAGTTCTTTATAGGGCCGCGGGATACAATTCTCAACCATGGCGCCAGTATGGAATCCAGCCCTGCTTCGGGGGCCGCTGTTTGCCTCACTCCATCCCCTGCTTGAGGGAATCCACTGGCCGGCGGGGCGCTGGCCTGACCACGCCGATTACCAGGCGCTTCTGACAAGCCTTGCCGTGCCGCCGGTGAGTGGCCTGGGGGATTTGCTGCGGGTGGTACCGCCCCTGCCGCCGGCGCCAGGCTGGCAGCAAAGCTACGAAGGCCGTCTCGGCCATGAGGGGTTGTTGCAGACCCGCGGCGCCAACTGGCACGACCTTTTCAACCTGCTGGTCTGGGCGGCTTTCCCCCGCAGCAAGGCGGCCCTCAACCGCAGGCACTGTCTGGCGCAACGGCAAAGGGCTGAGGCCGGAATCAAAGGACGCTCGCCGGTGGAGGATGCCCTCACCCAATTCGACGAAAGCGGGGTGGTCGTGGTCTGCGCCGATGAGACGCTGTTGGCCATGATGCGGGCTTTCCGCTGGAAGGCCCTCTTTGTGACCCACCGCAGCCGGGTGGTCACCCACATGGCCTGCTACCTTTTCGGCCACGGCCTTTTGGAAAAGGCCCTCGCCCCCTATGTGGGCATGACCGGCAAAGGCATCCTGGTTCCGGTGGCGCCGGATTTCTTCGGCTGGGAACCGGCCGCGCAGCTTTCATGGCTCGATGGGGGGGTGGCGCAGGCGGTGGCGTGTTTGGCGCGGCCGGCCGATCTGCAGCCGGTGCCGGTCCTCGGCTTCCCGGGCATGACGCCCGACAACGAGCGGCCCGGATATTACGACGATGTGAGCTATTTCCGCCCCGGGCGTCGGCGCCCTCCGGGTTGACGGTAGACGGCAGGGGATTGACCCTCTGCGGCAGGATTTTGCGCTGGCTTCCCCGGACAGTCTCGACCGGGATCGCGCAAGGCGCCCGCCACGGCGGCAGTTTTGCTTTTCCCTTCAGGGCCCTGCGCCCATGACAGCCCTGTCACCCGGCTCAGCATGCCTTCGGCATGGGCTTTGCATCGACAGGGAGTGGCAGTGCGGGACATTGCACCTGCCAGCGGGAAGCACTCTCCTTGATCCGGGAGCCTGACCGGACGGTGGTCGCATCGTCCGGTTTTTTTTATCCACCTCTCCTGGCCCTGTGTTGCGCCTCTTCATAGAGGGGCAGGACACGGGGCAGGTGCGCCTCGATGTCCTGGAGGCGGGAAGCGGGATTGGGGTGGGTGCTGAGAAATTCCGGCGGCTGCCCGCCCCCCTGGGCCATCATTTTCTTCCACACACTGATGGCGGCACGGGGATCGTAGCCCGCGCGAGCGGTGAGTTCAAGGCCGATGCGATCCGCTTCCGTTTCCTTTTCCCGCGAATTGGGGAGCCCAATGGCGAGGGTGGCCGC
Source organism: Burkholderiales bacterium (assembly GCA_023511995.1). NCBI lineage: Bacteria > Pseudomonadati > Pseudomonadota > Betaproteobacteria > Burkholderiales > Burkholderiales bacterium. The sequence goes on along the minus strand of JAIMAL010000014.1, from coordinate 45,390 downwards.
CTTGTCCATCAAGTCCTGACCGACATTGTTCAGCTTCAGGGCCGCGGCCAACACCGCTACTCCCAACTGCTGCGCCAGCACCTGGGACATGGCCTCGCGGCTGTGTTCCCGCAGCGCATGGGCGATTTCATGGCCCATGACGGCAGCCAGCTCATCGTCGGTGAGATTGAGGCGCTCGATGAGACCACTGTAAACGGCGATCTTGCCGCCGGCGGCGCAGTAGGCGTTGAGCTCGTCGCTTTTGAGCACATTGACCTCCCATTTCCAGTTCACCGCGTCCGGCCGGAACACCCCCACCTGCGCAATGAGATCATGGGCGATGCGGCGCACTCGGGCGGTTTGCGCCGGGTCCGGGTTGAGGGCGTTTTTCGCTGCGTATTTTTGTTTCTCCCGGGCATAGAAGGCGGCGGCGCTGCGCTCGGCATCCTGGCGGGAGATGAGGAGCAATTGGCTGCGTTCCACCCCCACGGCACCGGGCTGGGTGGTGCTGGCACAGCCAACAAGGCCAAGCAGACAGACGAAGCCGATGAGTAATACACGCATGGCAGAGCTTCTCACCATTTCACCACGTGGACAGGGGACAGACTGCGGCCGAGGAAACGTTCGCCGATGGTCTGGAAACGCAGCGGCACGTCGGTGACGTAATACTCGTAACGGGGCGCCTGGGTTTCCGGATTGGCGAGGTTGCGTTCCTTGAGCAGGAGCGCCGTGCGCTCCGCCATGGCCTGGGCGGAATCGATGAGGGTCACCCCCGGTCCGGCCACTTCCTGCAGCAGCGGTTTGAGCAAAGGATAGTGGGTGCAGCCCAGCACCAGGGTGTCGATGTCCTCGCTCAACACCGGCTTCAGATATTCCTGCGCCGCAAGCCGTGTGACGGGGTGGTCGAGCCAGCCTTCCTCCACCAGGGGCACGAAGAGGGCACAGGCCTGGGAATAGAGGCGCACGTCCGGATGATGGCGGTGGATGGCCAGGGCATAGGCATTGCTGTTGATGGTGGTGGGCGTGCCGATGATGCCGATGCGGCCGTTGCGGGTGGTGCGGGCGGCGGCGAGCGCGCCGGCGTCGATCACATCCAGTACCGGCACCGGTGCCAGGTCCCGGACCACACCCGAGGCCACCGCCGCCATGGTGTTGCAGGCGATGATGAGCAGCTTTACCCGTTTTTCCAGCAGGAATTCCGCGATCTGGGTGGTGTAGTGGGCGATGGTCTCCACCGATTTCACACCGTAGGGCACACGGGCGGTGTCGCCGAAATAGACGATGTGCTCGAAGGGCAGGCGCTCCATCAGGGCCCGCACGACGGTGAGACCGCCGACGCCGGAATCGAAGACGCCGATGGGGGAACGCGGATCGGGATGCATGGGAGAGGACAGAATTATAGCCCGTGGCGGGAAAGCGCCCAGGCCACGTGTTCCCGCACCAGGGCCGAGGGGTGATCCCGGCGCGCGTCAAGGGCGGCGATCACCGCCGGCGAAGTGGGCGCATTGCCCAAAGCCACGGCGATGTTGCGCAGCCAGCGCTCATGGCCGATGCGGCGAATGGCACTGCCGGCAAGGCGCATCTCGAATTCCGCTTCACTCCAGGCGAAAAGTTCGGTGAGGGCCCCGTCATCGAGGTCATGGCGCACCTGGAAATCGGCCACCGCGGATTGGCGGGCGAAGCGGTTCCAGGGACAGAAAAGCTGGCAGTCGTCACAGCCATAGATGCGGTTGCCCATCAGCGGGCGCAGGGGCAGGGGAATGCTGCCCTTGTGTTCGATGGTGAGATAGGAAATACAGCGGCGCGCATCCACCACATAGGGCGAGACGATGGCGCCAGTGGGACAGACGTCCATGCACGCCTGACAGGTGCCGCAGTGATCCGGAAGGGGCGCATCCACCGGCAGCGGCAGGTCGGTGTAGATTTCGCCGAGAAAAAACCAGGAACCGCCTTCGCGGGACAAAAGCAGGCTGTGTTTACCCCGCCAGCCGAGGCCCGCCTTGCGCGCAAGCTCCACCTCCATCACCGGGGCACTGTCCGTGAAGACCCGGTAACGGAAGGGCCCCACGTGGGCGGCGATGCGGCGCGCGAGGTGTTCCAGGCGCTGGCGCAGGACCTTGTGGTAGTCCCGGCCCAGGGCATAGCGGGAAACATAGGCGCGCTCGGGGTTGGCCAGAACCGCCCGGGCATCCCTCGCCTTTGGCAGATAGTCCATGCGCACGCTGATCACCCGCAGCGTGCCCGGCACCAGCTCCTGCGGGCGCGCCCGTTTGAGGCCGTGCCTTGCCATATAATCCATGTCACCAAAGAACCCCGCGGCAAGCCAGGCGGCGAGTCTCGGTTCCGCGGCGGAAAGGTCGGTGTCGGCGATCCCCACTGCGGAGAAACCCAATTCCCCGGCCCAGGCGCGGATGTGCGTCACCAGCGCGCGAAGTTCTTCCGGCCCCAGGCCGGCGGCAGGAGATAAAGTCCCTTCCATGGTCCCTCATCATAAAACCCCCTTCGACCCATGACGCGGGAAATCATTCGCCCCCTGCCGGACGAGGCGGCCACCCTGGCCCTGGGGGCGGCGCTGGCGCAGGGGTTTGCTCCGGGGCTGGTGGTGTACCTGTCGGGAGACCTCGGGGCGGGCAAGACTACCCTGGTGCGGGGCGCGTTGAGGGGGCTTGGCTACACCGGCCGGGTGAAAAGTCCCACCTACACCTTGGTTGAACTTTATCCTTTTTCTAAGTTATCCTTGTATCACTTTGATTTCTATCGTTTCACCGATCCGCGGGAATGGCTCGATGCAGGTTTCCGGGAAGCCTTCGGCGGTGAGGCGGTGTGCCTGGTGGAGTGGCCGGAAAAGGCCGGGGCGTGGCTGCCCCCGCCGGATCTCCACATCCACCTCGCGGTAACCGGCACGGGGCGCACGGCGCGGTTGGTGGCGCATACGCAAGCGGGGGAAGCATGTCTGGACCAGCTGGAGGGCGGAAAGCAGGATGGCTAGCGTGCCTGGCTGCGCTTTGCCTCTCGGCCCTTGGGGGGAATGCCCTTGCCGCCACCCCCATCGTTTCCGCCCGTATCTGGCCGGCGGCGGAATACACCCGCATCACCCTGGAATCGGCCGCGCCCCTCAAATATACCCACTTCACCGTTCCCGACCCGGAACGGCTGGTGCTGGATCTGGAGGATGTGGCGCTGGATGGGACCCTCAAGGGCCTGGCCTCCCGCCTTGGCGCCGATGACCCCTATGTGAAGGCCATCCGCATCGGCCGCTTCAAGCCGGGCGTGGTGCGGGTGGTGTTCGACCTAAAGGTGGCCGCCCGGCCGGCCGTCTTCCCCCTCAAACCGGTGGGGGGGTATGGCCACCGGCTGGTGGTGGATGTCTATCCCCGGGAGCCGGTGGACCCGCTGCTTGCCCTGCTGGAGACGGCCACCCCCGGCGAGGCGGCCGCGGGGATGGAGCGCGCGCCGGCCCCGCCGCGCCAGGGCGAAGCCCCGGCACGGCATGAGGCGCGGAAGAAGGCGGCCGGCCGCAACGACATGGGCCAGCTTCTCCTCATCGCCATCGATGCCGGTCACGGCGGTGAGGATCCGGGCGCGCGCGGTGCCGCGGGCACCCTGGAAAAGGACGTGACCCTGGCCATCGCCCGCCGGGTGAAGGCGCGCATCGATGAGGACCCCAACATGCGCGGGGTGCTCATCCGCGATGGCGATTATTTCATTCCCCTGGGTCAGCGGGTGACCAAGGCGCGCCGCGTGCAGGCCGACCTTTTCGTTTCCATTCACGCCGATGCCTGGATCAATCCCGAAGCGCGGGGTTCCTCCGTCTTCGCCCTCTCCGAGCACGGCGCCACCAGTGCCGCGGCCCGCTGGCTTGCCAAGCGGGAAAACGAGGCGGACCTGATCGGCGGCGTGAATCTGGATGTCAAGGACACCTATCTCAAACGCACCCTGCTCGATCTGTCGCAGACCGCCACCATCAACGAAAGCCTCAAGCTGGGCAAGGACGTGCTGCAGGAGCTGGGCGGCATCAACCGCCTGCACAAGGCGGAGGTGGAGCAGGCGGGCTTCGCCGTGCTCAAGGCGCCGGACATTCCCTCCATCCTCGTCGAGACCGCCTTCATCACCAATCCCCACGAGGAAGCCCGCCTTGCCGACGAGGACTATCAGGAGCGCCTGGCCGCCGCCATCGTCTCCGGCATCAAGCGTTATTTCGCCCGCAACCCACCCCTGGCGCGCAGCAAGCTGGCAGCAAACGAGCGATAATGTCGGCTTTGGCGCCAGCCGACATGCCCGTCATCCATCTTCTGCCTGAGCTCCTCATCAACCAGATCGCCGCCGGCGAGGTGGTGGAGCGTCCCGCCTCCGCCCTCAAGGAACTGCTGGAAAACAGCATCGATGCCGGTGCGGGCAGCATCGAGGTGCGCCTTGCCCAGGGAGGCGTCAAGGAAATCCAGGTGACCGATGACGGTGTGGGCATGGGCGTGGAGGACCTGCCGCTGGCCCTGGCGCGTCATGCCACCAGCAAGATTGCCACCCTCGCCGATCTGGAAGGGGTGAGAAGCCTGGGATTCCGCGGCGAAGCGTTGGCCTCCATTGCCGCCGTGTCGCGGCTGTCCGTGGCCAGCCGGCGGGGGGAGGACCGCCACGGCTGGCTCATGGAAGCGGCAGGGGAGTGGCGTTCGGCGCCACGTCCCGAGGCCATTGCGCCGGGGACGGTGGTGCGGGTGCGTGATCTCTATTTCAACACGCCGGCGCGGCGCAAGTTCCTGCGCAGCGAGGCCACGGAATACGGCCATTGCGAGGAGATGTTCCGCCGCGCCGCCCTTTCCCGCCCCGACATCGCCTTCACCCTGCACCACAACGGCCGCGCCCAGTTCTACCTGCGTGCCGGCAGTCGCGAGGCGCGCATCACGGCGCTGGCGGGCGAGGACTTCGCCCGCGCCAGTGTTCCCATTGAGGCGAGCGCGGGCGAGCTGAAACTGGAAGGGCTGGCAGCACTGCCGGCTTACGCCCGCAGCAGCCGGGATTGGCAGTATGTTTTCGTCAACGGCCGCTTCGTGCGGGACAAACTCCTCGCCCATGCCATTCGCGAGGCCTACCGGGACATCCTGCACCTGGAGCGTCACCCGGCCTATGTATTGTTCCTGCAGTTGCCGGCGGAGGCGGTGGATGTCAACGTCCATCCCATGAAGATCGAGGTCCGCTTCCGCGACGCCCGCGCTGTGCATCAGTTCGTCTTCCATGCCCTAGAGCGGGCACTGTCGCTTCCCGCCGGCAGGGGCATGGCCCCCGTTGCCGAAAGCCGGAACAGGGAGCCCCAGCCGCGGCCCGCCGTGACGTTTGCGCAGCAGGCAAACCTCAGACTTGCCGCCGCCGAGCCTTTGGCTTTCTACGACGCCTTGTTCCACACTGCGCAACCGGCCGAGGCCGCCACCTCTTCCGAGGCGGAGATTCCGCCCCTGGGCTATGCCCTCGCCCAGTTGCACGGCATCTATATCCTCGCGCAAAACGCCCAGGGGCTAGTGGTGGTGGACATGCACGCGGCCCACGAGCGCATCGTTTACGAAAAGCTCAAAGAGGCCCTGGACCGGCGGCAGGTGGCAAGCCAGCCCCTGCTGGTGCCGGTGGCCCTGGAGGCTTCCGCCCTCGAGGTCGCCACCGTAGAGGAGCACAGGGCGCTCCTTGCGGAGCTGGGGTTCGACATGGCCGTGTTGTCGCCCACCTCGGTGGCGGTGCGGGCCGTCCCTGCGGCGCTCCTTGATGCCGAACCGGTAGCCCTCGCCCGCGACGTGTTGCGCGACATCCGCGAACTGGGCGCATCCCGCGTGCTCACCGAACGGCGCAACGAGCTCCTCGCCACGCTGGCCTGCCATGGGGCGGTGCGTGCCCATCGCCGCCTGTCGGTGACGGAAATGAACGCGCTGCTGCGGGAGATGGAAGCCACCGAGCGCTCCGGCCAGTGCAACCACGGCCGACCCACCTGGTTCCAGATTTCCCTTGCGGAGCTCGACAAGCGCTTTCTGCGGGGGGCTTGAAGCGGGGCAGGCGTGGCGGAAACGATGAGCAAACGTCCGCCGGCGGTGTTTCTCATGGGGCCCACAGCGAGCGGCAAGACCGCGGCGGCGGTGATGCTGGCCAGCCGGCTGCCGCTGGAAATCATCAGCGTGGACTCCGCCCAGGTCTACCGGCACATGGACATCGGCACCGCCAAGCCGGATGCGCAAACCTTGCGCATCGCCCCCCACCATCTCATCGACCTCATCGAACCCACGGAAAGCTATTCCGCCGCCCGTTTCCGCGAGGATGCGATGCGCTGCATGGCGGAAATCACCGCCCGCGGCCGCGTGCCACTGCTGGTCGGGGGCACCCTGCTCTACTTCAAGGCGCTGCGGGAAGGGTTGAGTGAGTTGCCGGAGGCGGACTGGACCCTGCGGGCGGAGATCGAGGCGCGCGCCCGGGCCGTCGGCTGGCCGCAACTGCACGGGGAACTCGCCCGCCTCGACCCGGAAACGGCGGCGCGCCTCAAACCCACCGACGCGCAGCGCATCCAGCGCGCCCTGGAAGTGGTTCACCTCACCGGTAAGCCCCTGTCCCGGCTGCTTTCCGGCCCGGCCCTTGGCGAGGCGTTTCCCTATCGCGTGCTGCCCATCGTCCTCATGCCGGGGGAGCGCACAGTGCTGCACCGGCGCATCGCCGAGCGCTTCCAGCGCATGCTGGAGCAAGGCCTGATCGAGGAGGTGGAGTGGCTGCGCGCCCACTACGCCTTGAGCCCACGAATGCCTTCCATGCGCTGTGTCGGCTACCGTCAGGTCTGGCAATACCTGGAGGGAGAAATCCCCCGCGCGGCGCTCGGCGAGCAGGGGATCGTCGCCACCCGTCAGCTTGCCAAGCGACAGATGACGTGGCTTAGGGCGATGCGGGATGCGGTGGTGCTGGACTGCCTCGATGCGCGGCTTTTCCCGCAGCTCATGGAGCACGTCAGTCGGTTTCTGGAGGCGTAGGCGGCCGCGTGGCCAGCACGCGGCTCTCCGCCCCGCCGACGGCAAAGGTGAGCTTGAGGGCTTCCCCCACCGTGATCTGGCGGCTGTCGGTGATGATCTTCCCTTCCTTGTTTTGCACGATGCTGTAGCCCCGTTCCAGCACCGCCCGCGGGTTGAGATGGACGAGATGGGCGGTGAGGCGCGCCAGGGTCTCCCGTTCCCGGGCCATCCTCGCCGCGGCGGCGCGCACCAGGCGGCCGGCGAGGTGGGAGAGGGTCTGCCGGTGCCGGGCGGGATCGAAACGGGCGGCAGCAAGCCGGCCGGCCAGATGCAAAAGCCGCCAGCGGCGCCCCTCAAGGCCCTTTGCCGCCGCCTGCAAAAGCCGGCTCGCGAGATGATCAAGCTGCATGCGGTGTTGTGCGATCCGCGCGCCGGGATGCTGCAGGCGTTTGGACAGGTGATCGAGATGCTGCATGCGCGTCTCCAGGGCGCGCTGCATGTCCCGGGCCAGGCGCACGACCAGCCGTTCCAGGCGGCGGGCGAGCTCCACGCGGTTGGGGCTGGCGAGCTCCGCCGCGGCGGTGGGGGTGGGCGCGCGCACGTCGGCGGCGAAATCGGCGATGGTGAAATCGGTTTCGTGCCCGATGCCGGTCACGATGGGGATGTCGCTTTCCGCCACCGCCCGCGCCACCACCTCCTCGTTGAATTCCCAGAGGTCCTCGAGGCTGCCCCCGCCGCGGCAGAGGATCAGCACGTCGCATTCCCGCCGGCGGTTGGCGGTGCGGATGGCCGCGGCGATGGCGAGGCTGGCGCCCCGTCCCTGCACGGGCGTGGGATAGATGATCACGGGGAGGGTGGGCATGCGGCGGCGCAGGGTGGTGAGCACGTCCCGCAGGGCGGCGGCCTGGGGCGAGGTGACGATGCCGATGACGCGGGGATAGGCGGGCAGCGGCCGTTTGCGCTCGGCCAAGAACAGGCCTTCCGCTTCCAGCTTGGCCTTGAGGCGGGCAAACGCCTCGTAAAGGGCGCCGAGCCCCCCGGGGCGCAGGCTTTCCACGTTGAGCTGGAAGTCCCCCCGCGGCTCATAGAGGGTGACAACGGCGCGCGCCTCCACCTGCATGCCGTCCCGCACCTCGAAATCCACATAGCGGTTGCGATGGCGGAACATCACGCAGCGCACCTGGGCCTTCTCGTCCTTGAGGGAGAAATACCAGTGGCCGGAGTCATGCCGGGTCAGATTGGAAATTTCCCCGCTCACCCACAAGGGGGGGAACTGGTTTTCCAGGAGCGCGCGGGCACGGCGGTTGAGCTCGGAGACGGGGATGGCCTGCTGGCCGAGGTCGGCGAAGGACATGGCCCCAGTTTAACACCTGTCCACATGCGGTGCCTTGCCGCCGGAAGCTTGCGCCCGCGACGCGGGGTTTTTCCGGTTTTCATGATTTATCAACGGGTTAGGTTCCGCACAAAAAACCGGCAGCGGCCAAATTGCCGCCTTCCGGCGCGACTTAGGGCATCTTCCCACGGCTTTTCAACAGGGTTATCCACAGGCTTTGTGGAAAACCTCTGCCATCCCGCCGGCATGCACCCGCTGATATGTCTTTGACATAAGCCGGGGTCTGTTCTATAGTACGGACCGTTGTTGCGGCACCGCCCGCACGCCTCCTCAAGGGGCGTTGTCCAGGTTCTGCTCCGCTTTGCCCCGGGTCGCCATCCGCCCGGGGATTTTTTTGCCCACCGGCTTTGACCGGGTGCCGCTTTTTGCGTACAATTCGCCGTTTTCCGAAAGGCACATCCGGAGAATCCCATGTATGCGGTCGTCAAAACCGGTGGCAAGCAGTATCGCGTTGCCCCCGGAGAAAAACTGAAAGTGGAGCGCATCCCCGCGGAGGTGGGCGCAGAGGTCGTCCTCGACCAGGTGCTCATGCTCGTGGACGGCGAAAACGTCACCGTGGGCAGCCCCCTGGTGGCGGGAGCCAGTGTCACGGCGAAGGTCGTGGCGCAGGGGCGGCATCCGAAGGTGAAGATTTTCAAGCTGCGCCGGCGCAAGCACTACCAGAAACACCAGGGGCATCGGCAGCACTACACCGAGCTCAAGATCGAGAGCATCGCCAAGTAAGGGGTAAGCCATGGCACACAAGAAAGCAGGCGGCAGTTCCCGCAATGGCCGCGATTCGGAAGCGAAACGTCTGGGGGTCAAGCGTTACGGCGGCCAGGTGGTGAACGCCGGCGAGATCATCGTGCGTCAGCGGGGCACCCGCTTCCATCCGGGCGTGAACGTGGGCATGGGCAAAGACCACACCCTGTTTGCCAAAGTCGCCGGCAAGGTGCAGTTCGCCATCAAGGGTCCGCTGAAGCGCCACGTGGTGAGCATCGAGCCCCTGAACGCCTGACGGCGCTTGTTTTCCCACTGGCAGGCCCTATTCCCGCGAATAGGGCCTGTTGTTTTTTGGCACCCCCGTGAGCCAGCCATGAAATTCATCGACGAAGCCATCATCCGCGTTCATGCGGGCAAGGGTGGGGACGGCTGTGCCTCCTTCCGACGGGAAAAATACGTGCCCCGCGGTGGGCCGGATGGCGGCGACGGCGGACGGGGGGGCAGCATCTACGCCGTCGCCGACCGCAACATCAACACCCTGGTGGACTACCGTTACCAGCGTCTGCACCGGGCGCGGGATGGGGAGCCGGGCCGCGGCTCCGATCAGTACGGCGCCTCCGCCCCGGACATCGAGCTGCGCATGCCGGTGGGCACGGTGATCACCGATGTTCGCACCGGCGAGGTTCTCGCCGACCTCACCCACGACGGCCAGCGGGTCATGCTGGCTCGCGGTGGGCGCGGCGGTCTTGGCAATCTGCATTTCAAGTCGAGCACCAACCGGGCCCCGCGTCAATTTACGCGCGGCGAACCGGGGGAGGAACGGGAACTCAAGCTGGAGCTCAAGGTGCTCGCCGATGTGGGGCTGCTGGGGCTGCCCAATGCGGGCAAGTCCACCTTCATCCGCGCCGTCTCGGCCGCGCGTCCCAAGGTGGCGGATTATCCCTTCACCACGCTGCACCCCAATCTGGGGGTGGTGCGGCTGGACGTGGCGCGCAGTTTCGTCATCGCCGACATTCCCGGCCTGATCGAGGGGGCCGCCGAAGGGCATGGTCTGGGCCACCAATTCCTGCGCCATCTGTCGCGCACCCGTCTTTTGCTCCACATCGTGGATATCGCGCCTTTCGATCCGGCGGTCGATCCGGTGCGGGATGCGCGGGCCATCCTGGAGGAGCTGCGCAAGTATGATCCCGGTCTCTACGCCAAGCCCCGGTGGCTCGTGCTCAACAAGATCGATCTGCTGCCCGAGGCGGAACGGGAAGCCCGCATCGAAAAATTCCTGCGGGATTTCGACTGGCACGGACCGTGGTTTGCCGTCTCCGCCATCCGCGGCGAGGGCTGCGCGCGGGTGATTGAGGCCATCGCGGCGCATCTTGCCAAGAAGGATGAGGCGCCGGCGCCCGCCTCGATCATGGACGGAGCCGGACGGCCGGAAACCGGCTGAGCAGGCGGGATGTATCGCGAGGCAGAGGCGATTTGACTCACCCAAAACGCCACTCGAAGGCACAGGCCGGCCTCCTGACGAATCTGGGATAATAGGCTTCCATGCAATCCATCCTTGCCAAATGCAAACGCCTGGTGGTCAAGGTGGGCTCCAGTCTCGTCACCAACGAGGGTCGGGGCCTCGACAGCGCCGCCATCGCCCACTGGGCCGATCAGGTGGCGCGGCTCAAGGAAATGGGCAGACAGGTCCTGCTGGTGTCCAGCGGGGCCATCGCCGAAGGCATGCAGCGCCTCGGCTGGAAGAGACGTCCCCATGCCCTGCATGAATTGCAGGCGGCGGCGGCGGTGGGGCAGATGGGTCTGGTGCAGGTCTATGAAACCTGTTTCCGCAAGCATGGGCTGCATACCGCCCAAGTGCTGCTCACCCACGACGACCTGGCCGACCGTGCCCGCTATCTCAACGCCCGCTCCACATTGCGCACCCTGCTTGCCCTCAATGTCATTCCCATCATCAACGAAAACGACACCGTGGTCACCGAAGAGATCAAGTTTGGTGACAACGACACCCTGGGGGCCCTGGTGACCAATCTCATCGAGGCGGATGCGCTGGTCATCCTCACCGACCAGAAGGGGCTGTATTCCGCCGATCCGCGCCAAGACCCCCATGCGCGGCTCATTCAGGAAGCGCGCGCCGGTGATCCCGAGCTGGAAAAGATGGCGGGGGGTGCCGGCACCGGCATCGGCCGCGGCGGCATGCTCACCAAGGTGTTGGCGGCCAAGCGGGCGGCGCGCAGCGGCGCCCATACCCTGATTGCCTGGGGACGGGAACCCGACGTGCTGGTGCGTCTGGCCAAAGGGGAGCTCATCGGCACCCAGCTTTTGGCGGACGAGGCGAACAAGATCGCGGCGCGCAAGAAATGGCTCGCCGATCACCTGCAGGTGCGCGGGCGGCTGGTGCTGGATGATGGCGCCGTGCGCGCCCTGGTGGAGGAGGGCAAGAGCCTTCTGCCCATCGGCGTGGTGGAGGCCAGCGGCGATTTCGGACGCGGCGAGGTGGTCGCCTGCGTCGATGGCGCCGGCCGCGAGATCGCCCGCGGGCTCGTCAACTACGATTCCAGCGAGACACGGCGAATCCTGCGGCAGCCCTCCTCGCGCATCGAGGCCATCCTCGGCTACGTGGACGAGCCGGAGCTCATTCACCGCGACAATCTCGTGCTCATGGCGCCATGAATTCCCGCATCGAGGTCATCCAGGGCGACATCACCAGGCTGGCGGTGGATGCCATCGTCAATGCCGCCAACGAAACGCTGCTGGGGGGCGGTGGTGTGGACGGCGCCATCCATCGTGCCGCGGGGCCCGAGCTCCTTGCCGAGTGCCGTGGCCTCGGCGGTTGCCCCACCGGGCAGGCGCGCATCACCAAGGGTTACCGGCTGCCGGCGCGGTATGTCATCCACACCGTGGGGCCGGTCTGGCAGGGCGGGGGTCACAACGAAGACGCGCTCCTTGCAAGCTGCTACCGGGAGAGCCTGCGGCTTGCCCACGAACAGGGTCTCCACACCATTGCCTTTCCCGCCATTTCCACCGGTGCCTACCGCTTCCCCCTGGAGCGGGCCGCCCGCATCGCCGTGCGCGAGGTGGAGGCGGCGTTGGTCCGTTATCCGGAAATCGAGAAGGTTTATCTCGTCTGCTTCAGCGACGCCGCCCGCCGGGCCTATGAAGCGGCGTTGAGCAGCACCTGAACGTGGGCGGTGACGCTGGCGGCCAGGGCCGTGAGGTCATAGCCGCCCTCCAGGGTGGAGACCATGCGGCCGCGGGCGAAGCGTCCTGCGATCGCCGCCACCTCCCGGGTCAGCCAGGCAAAATCCTCTTCTTCGAGATTGAGTCCCGCCAGCGGATCGTTGCGGTGGGCATCAAAGCCGGCGGAGAAGAAAATGAACTCGGGGGCGAAACGCGCCAGCGCCGGCAGACCGATGTGCTCCCAGGCATGGCGGAATTCGCGGCTGCCGGAACCTGCGGGAAGGGGCATGGGAATGATGTGTTCGTTGCCGGAATCGGCACCGGAGAAGGGATAGAAAGGGTGCTGGAAACTGGAGGCGAGGAGCACCCGCTCGTCGTCGTGGAAGATGTCTTCCGTGCCATTGCCGTGGTGGACGTCGAAATCCACGATGGCCACCCGCGCCAAGCCATGGACCGCCAGGGCGTGGGCTGCACCCACCGCCACGTTGTTGAAGAGGCAAAAACCCATGGCCCGGTCGCGGCAGGCGTGATGGCCGGGAGGTCGGACGGCGCAGAAGGCGTTGTCGATGTCGCCCGCCATGACCCGGTCCACGGCTGCCACCACGGCGCCGGCGGCACGCCGGGCGGCGGCGAGGGAATGGGGATTCATGCGGGTGTCCGGGTCAAGTACCACCTGCCCCGCGGAAGGGGCGGCGCGTTTGATGGCCTCGACGTAGGCCGGCAGATGGACGCGGCCAAGCGCCGTCTCATCGACCAGGGGCGCTTCGAAGCGGATGAGCTGCGAAAAGGGCCCTGCCTTGAGCGCCGCCTCGATGGCGGCAAGCCGTGCGGGCTGCTCCGGATGCCAGGGCCCCATGTCGTGGCGGGCGCAGTCGGCATGGCTGAACCAGCCGGTGGCCATGACCCGGCCCTTTATCTGAGACTGGCCAGCCGCTTGCGCGCAAGCTCCGCCGCAGCACTGGTGGGATAGCGGGCGATCAGGTCCTCCAGGGTTCGCCGCGCGGCGTTGCGGTCACCCAGCTCCGCCTGGGCGCTTGCCATGTTGAGCAGCGCATCCGGCACCTTGGGACTTGCCGGATACTGGCTCAAAAGCTTCTGCTGGGCGGCGATGGCGGCCTTGTAGTCTTTGAGCGCGGTGTAGGAATTGCCGATCCAGTACTGGGCGTTGGCCGCCAGGGGACTGGCCGGATAGTTCTTCAGGAAATTTTCGAAGGCCGCGATGGCCGCCTGATAGTTGCCCATCTTGAACAGATTGAAGGCGGCCTCGTAGGCGCGGTTTTCATCCGCGCCGGCGGCGGGTGGTGCGGCCGCGGTGGGGGACGCCGGCGCAGCAGCAGGGGCGGGCTCGCCGCTTTTTTCCAGCTTGCGCAGGCGCTCATCCAGATCGACGTAGAGGTCCCGCTGCCGCTTTTCCAGGGTTTCCAGGGCATGGGTGTTGACCTCGATCTGGCCGCGCAGGCGGGCAAGCTCCGTTTTCAGCGCCTCCACCTGCTGCACGAGATCGATGAGGCCCTGGGCGCGCAACTGGGCATCGAGACGGCCGATGCGCTGCTCCAAGGCCGTGAGGTCCTCGCGCAGTTTCTGGGTTTCCTGGCCCAGCCGCGTGACACCGGCGCGTGCCTCGTCGTCGGAAAAAAGGCCCGCGGCCGCCGGAAGGCTCACGGCCGCGAGCAGCAGCGCGAGTAGCCAGCGCTTATGCGCCATGCTCATTCGCCCTCGTAGACGATGTCCACGCGGCGGTTCTGCGACCAGCAGGACTCGTCATGGCAGGTGGCGCGGGGTTTTTCCTCGCCGAAGCTCACCGACTCCATCTGTTTTTCGTCCACACCCAGCACGCTCATCATCTTGCGCACCGCGTCGGCCCGACGCTGGCCGAGGGCCAGGTTGTATTCGCGGCTGCCCCGCTCGTCCGCATTCCCCTGCAGGAACACTTTCGCCGACCTGTGCTCCGTCAGGTATTTGGCGTGGGCTTCGATGAGGGGCTTGTATTCGGGTTTGATGGCGTCACTGTCGTAATCGAAATAGATGCTGCGCTTGGAGAGGATGTTGTTGGGATCGCGCAGGGGATTCACTTGGCTTGCGGCAGGCGCCAGCGGTGTGGCACTGCCTTCGGCCTTGGCGGCGGGCTGGGCGGCGCGGTCCTCCACCGGTGCCCGCGCCTGTTCCTTGGCCGGTTCCGTGCTGGCGCAGCCGGCCAGCAAAGCCACGAGGAAGACACCCAGGGTGAGTCGTTTCATTGCATTCTCCTTTTGCTGAGCAGTTGACAAAAACTAGGGGCGCGATTTCAACAGGGGTCCCCACGCCGGCTCGCGCACGTCACCGGCTTCCGTGCTGAGTTTCTGTTTCACCCGGCCATCGCTGGAGACGGCGGCGAGCTGCCCGCGTCCCCGCTGTTCCGTCGCGTAGAGGATCAACCTGCCATTGGGCGCGAAGCTCGGGGATTCGTCCAATCCGCCATCGGTCAGCACCTGGACCTGGCCGGAGGCGATGTCCTGGATTGCCAGCCGGAAGCGGCCCCCTTCCCGCTGGATGAAGACGAAGCTTTTGCCGTCCGGGCTGTAACGGGGCGTGACGTTGTAGCTGCCCTGGAAGGTGAGGCGCACGGCTTCTCCACCATAGGCCGGCATGCGGTAAATCTGCGGGCTGCCGCCGCGGTCGGAGGTGAAGAGGATGTAGCGGCCATCCGGTGACCAGCTGGGTTCGGTATCGATGGCGTCGCTGCGGGTGAGGCGCTTCAAGCCACTGCCATCGGCGTTGATGGCATAGATCTGCGAACTGCCATCCTTGGTGAGGACGATGGCGAGTTGGCTGCCGTCCGGGGACCAGGCCGGGGCGCTGTTGCTGCCCTTGAAGTTGGCGAGCACGGTGCGCCGCGCGGTGGCCAGTTCCTGGATGTAGATCACCGGCTTCTTCGCTTCAAAGGCGACATAGGCAAGGCGGCTGCCATCCGGTGACCAGGCCGGGGACATGATGGGTTCCCGCGAGCGGAAGACGGTCTGGGCATTGGCGCCGTCCGCATCCGCCACCTGCAATTCGTGCAGGTTGCCCCGCTTGGTGACGTAGGCGATGCGGGTGGCAAAGACCCCCGGCTCACCGGTGAGTTTTTCGTAGATGATGTCGGCGATCTGGTGCGCGGTGAGGCGCAACTGTGACGGTTGGGTGGGCAGGCTGAAGCCGGCAAGCTGGATCACCCCGCCCGGTGCCTGGGGATCCGCCTTGACCGTGTCCAGCAGGCGGAACTGGACATCCAGTCGCCCGCCGGGCTGACGCACGATGTTGCCGATGACGAGGCTGGATGCGCCTCGTGCCTTCCATTCGCTGATTCTCACTTCCGCCGGTGTCTGCGGCAGAGGATTGATGCCCGCCGTGCTCACGATTTTGAATTGGCCGCTGCGGGCGAGATCGGCGGCGATGATGGCGGAGACGCGCTCATCGAATGCCTCCTCGCCCTGGAAGGGGGCGATGGCGATGGGAATCTGCAATGCGGCCCCGCCGCTGATCTCGATGGTGAGGGTGGCGCGCGCAGGGATCGCCGCCACAAGCCACAGAACAAGCAGGAGGGCCAAGCGAAGCGGTTTCGCGGAATCAGTCGCTCGGATCATTGGGACGGATGACCAGGTGCAGGTTACGGAAGGCCTGAAAGATTTCCGGCTGCGGCGGCACCGGCAGCGGATCGGCCTGGACGATGGCATATTCTACCGCACGGTCGCAGGCCGGCAGGCCACTAGCGCGGCGAAGCACCGGCGGGCTGCGCAGTTGCCCGGTGGGCAGCAACGCGATGTCGAATTCCAGTTGCACATTGGCTTCGCCGCAGGGCTGGCGGTTGAGGAAGCCGCGCACCTTGCGCCGGATGCGGCCCTTGTAGTCGTCGATCACCGACTGCTGAGCCGCGGCGGCGCGGGCGGCCTCGGCCATGGCCTGCTGGCGCTGGATGAGCTCCAACTGTTGCTGCAGGGGATCGTGTGCCGACGGCGTCGGCGGCGGTGGGGTCGGCTCCGCCTTGCGCGGCTCCGGTTTTTGCGGCCGGGGCGGTTCCGGTTTCAGGGGCTCCGGCTTGTGCGTTTCGTTGCGCGCCTTGAGGGCGATGTCGGGCTTGGCGGTTTCCACTTTCGGCGCCGCCCGCGGTTCCACCCGGGGTTCGGCCGGGCGCGGCATTTCGGCAGCAGGCGGCGGTGGCACGGGTCGGGGCGCGGCGGGCAGTTCCGCCCACAGCTCGGCGGTCACCGCTTCCGGTTCCCGCTGCTGCCAGCGCACACCAATGGCCAAAAGCAGGAAGAAGACGAGGTGCACGGCGAGGGCGAGCAGCGCCGCGCGCAGGGTGTCGGAGGGGGGATCGAGTCGGGTATCCATCAGCTTCCTGCGGGCTTGGCCAGCAGGCCCACTCTTTTCACCTGGTTTTGCTGCAGCAGGTCCATGACCTCGAGGACTTTTTCGTAGCGCACGCTGCGGTCGGCGGCGATCACCACCGGCTGCTCGGGCTGGCTTGCCTGTTTTTCCCGGATCAGGCGCAAAAGCTCCGGGCGGCTTACGGTGATTTCCGTGCCCCTGCCGGCGCGGTCGCGCAGCTTCAGGCGATTGTCCGCCTGGATGATGACTTCCAGCGGGGCTACCGGCGGTTTGAGTTCGCTGCCCACCCGTGGCAGTTCGATCTCGCCGGGATTGATGAGGGGTGCGGCCACCATGAAGATGATGAGCAAAACCAGCATCACGTCAATGAAGGGCACGACGTTGATTTGGTTGATCTGGCGGCGGGGGCGACGGGACATGGCGTTCAGCGTGCCTGACGTTGCAGGATGTTGGAGAGCTCCTCCATGAAGCTTTCGTAGCGGGTGGCCAGGCGGTCGATGTCATGGGTGTAGCGGTTGTAGGCGACGACCGCGGGAATGGCGGCGAAAAGCCCCATGGCGGTGGCGACCAGGGCTTCGGCGATGCCGGGGGCGACGTGGGCGAGGGTGGCCTGACTCACGTTGGAAAGGCCTCGGAAGGCATTCATGATCCCCCACACGGTGCCGAACAGGCCCACGTAGGGGCTCACCGAACCCACCGTGGCGAGAAAGGAAAGCTGGCGTTCCAGCCGGTCCATCTCCCGCTGGTAGGCGGCGCGCATGGCACGGCGCGTGCCATCCATGACGGCGCTGATGTCCATGCCCCCCTGGCGTTTGAGTTTGGCGAATTCGCGAAAGCCCGCCTCGAAAATCTTGGCCATGCCGCGGGGCACGATGGGGCCGGAGGTGAGGGACTGGAAGAGCAGATTGAGATCGACGCCGCCCCAGAACTCCCGCTCGAAATCATCGGCCTGACGCGCCGCCTCGCGCAGGGCGAAATATTTCTGGAAGATGAAAAGCCAAGACATGAAGGAGGCGAGAAGCAGAAGCAGCATGACGAGCTGTACGACGAGACTTGCATTCGCCACCAGGCTGAGGAAGGACAGATCGGTGCTCGTTTCCAGTTTCACGACAGGCTTCCCAGACAATGACGCAGGGGTGCGGGAATGCTGACCGGTTTGAAGGTCGTGCCCTGCACGCAGACGATCTCCACCCGCGCGCGGGCGAGGAGGGCCTCGCGCTCAATGGTCTGTCCCAGTTGCAGAAGACTGCGGCCAATGCGTTCGGGCTGCACGGTGACGGTGAGCAGATCGTTGAAGCGGGCGGGGCGCAGGTATTCTATCGTCAGGGTGCGCACGACGAAGATGACATCGAAGTCACGCAAAAGTTGCGGTTGTTCGAAACCCGCGGCCCGCAGCCACTCGGTGCGCGCGCGCTCGAGGAACTTGAGGTAGTTGGCGTAATAGACCACCCCACCGGCGTCGGTGTCCTCGTAATAGACGCGCACGGGCCAGGTGAAGGCAGGCGGGGAAGGGGGGTGGTTCACTGTTCCTTCCAGAGATCGCCCGTCGTGCCCAGGGTGGGAAGGCCCAGGTGTTGGTAGGCGAGGCGTGTGGCCACCCGGCCCCGCGGGGTGCGCATCAGGTAACCCTGCTGGATGAGGAAGGGTTCCAGCACGTCCTCGATGGTATCCGGTGCCTCGCCGATGGCGGCGGCGAGATTTTCCAGGCCCACCGGTCCGCCGCCGAATTTTTCCACCACCGCGGCCAGCAGCTTGCGGTCCATGGTATCCAGCCCCACCGTGTCCACGTCCAGCATGGACAGGGCGGCGTCCGCCACCTCCGGGGTGACCGTGCCGCCGGCGCGTACTTCGGCATAGTCCCGCACCCGGCGTAGCAGCCGGTTGGCAATGCGGGGCGTGCCGCGGGAACGGCGGGCGATTTCCAGCGCCCCTTCCGGCGAGAGCTCAATGTTGAGTAGTCTGGCGGCGCGGGTGACGATCTGCTTGAGCTCTTCGGCGCTGTAGAACTCCAGCCGGGCGACGATGCCGAAGCGGTCGCGCAGGGGATTGGTGAGCATGCCGGCGCGCGTGGTGGCCCCCACCAGGGTGAAGGGCGGCAGATCGAGTTTCACCGAGCGCGCCGCGGGTCCTTCACCGATCATGATGTCGATCTGGAAATCCTCCAGCGCCGGATAGAGGATTTCCTCCACCACCGGTGACAGGCGGTGAATCTCGTCGATGAAAAGGACGTCGTTGGGTTCCAGATTGGTCAGCAGCGCCGCCAGATCGCCCGCCCGCTCCAGGACCGGGCCGGAAGTCTGGCGTAGGTTGACGCCCATCTCGCGGGCGATGATGTGGGCGAGGGTGGTTTTGCCCAGCCCCGGCGGGCCGAAGAGCAGCACGTGATCGAGCGCCTCGCCCCGCCGCCGCGCCGCCTCGATGAAGATGGAAAGCTGTTCCCGGGCCTTCTGCTGTCCCACGTATTCCGTCAGGGCGCGGGGGCGCAGGGCGCGTTCCCACGCTTCCTCCTGGGGCGAGAGGGGCGCGGCGGCGATCAGGCGGTCGGTTTCGATCATGATTTGGAAAGGAGCCGTAGAGCCTGGCGGATACCGTCAGAGACGGAAAGATCAGGGGGCAGTTGACTCACGGCCCAACTGGCTTCCTTGTCATTATACCCAAGGGCCAGGAGCGCATTGCGGATGTCGGATGCCACACCGGCTGGCGCGGGCTGGGTGGTGGCCACGGGTGCCAGTTTGTCCTTGAGTTCCAGAAGCAGGCGCTCGGCGGTCTTCTTGCCGATGCCCGGCACCTTGATAAGACGCGCCGTCTCCTGGCGCATCACCGCCTCGCGCAGATCGGCCACCGTCAGCCCTGACAGCACCGCGAGCGCGGTCTTGGCGCCGATGCCGCTCACCTTGAGAAGAAGGCGGAAAGTCTGCCGCTCCTCCTCGCTAGCAAACCCATACAAAAGATGCGCATCCTCGCGCACCACCAGGTGGGTGTGCAGGCTCACCCGCTCCCCTGTGGGCGGAAGCGTGTAGAAGGTGCTCATGGGCACATCTAGCTCATAACCCACGCCGTTGACATCCACCACGATCTGGGGCGGGCGTTTGTCCAAAAGGATGCCGGTGATGCGACCAATCATGGGGTCCCTTTCGTGAGCCACAGGGCGGCGGCAATGAAAAGCCCGCCCAGATGGGCGGCGCCAAGGATCATGCGGATGGCGGGCCGCAGGGCTTGCGGCGTGTCGCTATGGCGCAGCAGATGACGGAAGGCGGCAAGACTCATGGGCAGGGCAGCGAAGGCGGCAGCCGCGGCCATGGGCAGGTATCGCAGGGCCACGCCGAGAAGCAATACGCCATACGCGACGATGAGGATGAGACCATAACCCCACGCCGCCTGCCGGGGAGCCAGGCGCACCACCCAATGGCGCTTGCCGCTTTCGGCATCCGCCCGCCGGTCCGGGAACTGGTTGACGTAGAGGATGGCGGTCACCCAGAGCGCGTAGGGTAGACCGGCAAGCCAGGGCAGCGGGGCGAAGGCCCCCCGTTGAACGAAATCCGTTCCCACCACGACGAGGAGGAAGCCCACGGCGACGGCAAGCTCACCCAGTCCCCGGCTGTTGAGGCGCAAAGGCTCGCCGGAGTAGGCCCAGCCGATGAAAAGTCCCGCGGCACCGATGACGACAAGCCCCGGTCCCACCTCCGCGGCGAGCATTCCACCGAGGAGGATCACGCAAAGCAGCAGCGAAAAGCCAAACACCCCTGTGGCGTGCAATGTGAGCACGCCGTTTTGGATGAAGCGGCTGCCGCCGGTGTAGGGATAGAGCCGATCCTCGTTGCGTGCATCGGTGCCATTGCGGGCATCGTAATAGTCGTTGAGCACATTCACCGCGGCGTGGGCGATCAGGGCGCCGAGGAGGGTGAACAGGGCGCGCGTGGTCTCGAGGCGCAGCCCCGTATGCAGGCTTGAGGCCAGGCCGATGAGACAACCCACCACGGTGATGGTGAGGAAGCCCGGCCGCGTGGCGAGGAAATAACGCGTGACGGGGTTGGGCAGGGCCGCGAGGCTGGGCTCACGCAGGCTCATCTGATGAGGCGTCCGTTGCGCATGCGCAGGCCCTCGAGGGGCAGCGCCCCCAGTTTACCCCCGCCATGGGCGTGGCAGATGGCACAGGCGAGGGCATCGGCGGCGTCGGCACTGGGCAGTCCCGGCAGTTGCAAAAGACGTCTGACCAT
This sequence comes from Burkholderiales bacterium, assembly GCA_023511995.1. NCBI lineage: Bacteria > Pseudomonadati > Pseudomonadota > Betaproteobacteria > Burkholderiales > Burkholderiales bacterium. The sequence goes on along the minus strand of JAIMAL010000014.1, from coordinate 24,607 downwards.
CTCCTGTACCTGCTCCTTCTGCGCGTGACCATTGCCCACCACCGCCTGCTTGACCTGCAGGGCGGTGTATTCGGAAAGGGGGAGATCCTGCGCCACCGCGGCGCAGATGGCCGCGCCCCGCGCCTGGCCCAAAAGGAGGGTGGACTTGGGATTGACGTTGACGAACACCTCTTCCACCGCCACCTGCTCCGGCCGGTGGTCGAGGATGATGCGGGTGATGGAATCGAAAATGCATTTCAGGCGCCCGGGCAGCTCGCCGGCCGGCGTGCGGATGCAACCGCTGGTGACATAGGTGAGCCGTCCGCCCCTGCGGTCGATGACGCCAAAGCCGGTGACGATGAGCCCCGGATCAATCCCCAGGATGCGCATCGCCCCGCTTCCCGCCTGCTGGGATGAGCCGGCGGCACCCGCTTGGCCCGCCGAAGGCTCTCCCCCCGGCATTGGCCTTTTTCTGCGACCTGCGCGCTTGTCTCACGGGTTCAGCACCGCCGTCGTATAGACTTCCTGCACGTCGTCGAGATTCTCCAGGGCGTCCAGGAGTTTTTGCATCTTCGCTGCGTCCTCGCCCTTGAGTTCCGTTTCCGTGGTGGGCTTGAAGGTCACTTCGGCGAAGGCCGGTTTCAGTCCCGCCTTCTCCAGGGCGGCCTTGACGGCAGCGAAATCCTGGGGCGCGGTGATGACCTCGATGCTGCCATCGTCGTTGGTGAGCACGTCTTCCGCGCCCGCCTCGATGGCCGCCTCCATCACCTTGTCTTCCGGCGTGCCGGGAGCGAGCACGATCTGGCCGCAATGCTTGAAGAGGAAGGCCACCGAGCCATCGGTGCCCAGATTCCCGCCATGTTTGCTGAAGGCATGGCGCACATCGGCGACGGTACGCGTGCGGTTGTCGGTGAGACAATCCACCATCACCGCCGCTCCCCCCGGCCCGTATCCTTCGTAGCGCACTTCCTCGTAATGCACGCCCTCCAGCTCACCGGTACCGCGCTTGATGGCGCGCTCGATGTTCTCGCTGGGCATGTTTTCCGCCTTGGCTTTTTCGATGGCCAGGCGCAGGCGCGGATTGAAATTGGGGTCGCCACCGCCCAGCCGCGCGGCGACGGTGATTTCCCGGATCAGCTTGGTGAAGATTTTGCCCCGCCGGGCGTCCTGACGCTCCTTGCGGTGCTGGATGTTCGCCCACTTGGAATGACCTGCCATGGTGCTCGGATTCCTCAGGAAAGAGAGCGACATGGTACCATCGGGCCCTGCTTTTATCGAGATTCGCGGAGGGCGACATGGCGGAGGCGCTGCTCATCGCCAGGGGCGAAAACGACGTCTGGCTTTTGCCGAAGATGGCCAACCGGCATGGCCTCATCAGTGGTGCCACCGGTACCGGCAAGACCGTCACCCTGCAGGTGCTGGCGGAGAACTTCAGTCGCATTGGCGTGCCGGTTTTCCTCGCCGACATCAAGGGGGATCTGTCGGGCATCAGCCAGCCCGGCGAGCCCTCGCCCAAAATCCGCGAGCGCATCGAAAAGTTGGGACTCGGCGAGTGGACCTTCGAAGGCTGCCCGGTCACCTTCTGGGATGTCTTCGGCGAGCTGGGGCATCCGGTGCGGGCCACCGTGTCGGAAATGGGGCCCCTTATCCTCGCCCGCCTGCTCAATCTCAACGAGACCCAGGAAGGCGTGCTTGCCCTGGTGTTCAGGATCGCCGACGACAACGGCCTGCTGCTCCTCGACCTCAAGGATCTGCGGGCCATGGTGCAGTATGTGGGGGAGCATGCGCGGGAGTTCACCACCCGCTACGGCAATGTCTCCGCCGCTTCCATCGGCGCCATCCAGCGCGCCCTGCTGGCGCTGGAAACCCAGGGCGGGGAGCGTTTCTTTGGCGAACCCGCCCTCGATCTCGCCGATCTCATGCAGACCGATGCGCGGGGACGCGGTGTGGTGAACATTCTCGCCGCGGAGCGACTCATGGACTCGCCCAAGGTCTATGCGAGCTTCCTGTTGTGGCTCCTTGCCGAGCTCTTCGAGCGCCTGCCGGAGGTGGGCGATGTGGAAAAACCCAAGCTGGTGTTCTTTTTCGACGAGGCGCACCTGCTGTTCGACGATGCGCCGAAGGCGCTTCTGGACAAGATCGAACAGGTGGTGCGCCTCATCCGCTCCAAGGGGGTGGGCGTGTTCTTCGTCACCCAGAATCCCCTCGACATCCCGGATGCGGTGCTTGCCCAGTTGGGCAACCGCATCCAGCACGCCCTGCGTGCCTTCACCCCCCGGGACCAGAAAGCGGTCAGGGCGGCCGCCACCACCATGCGCCCCAATCCGCGCCTTAACCTTCAGGCGGCGATCAGCGAGCTCGCGGTGGGTGAAGCCTTGATCTCCACCCTCGACGAAAAAGGCCGGCCCCAGGTCACCGAGCGGGCCTTCATCGTGCCGCCGCGAAGCCGCATCGGCCCCATCGATGAGGCCACGCGGCGGCGCCTGATGGCCGACTCCCTGGTTGCCGGCGTCTATGAAAAGACCGTGGATCGGGAATCCGCCTACGAGGTGCTGACCGCCCGCGCCCTCCAGCAGGCCCCCGAGACCACCGCGGCGGGCGGGGTTAAGGGTGTGCTGGGCGAAGTGCTGATGGGCGACGGCCGCCGCCAGGGGCTCGTGGAAACGCTGGCGAAGAGTGCCGTGCGCGCCATCGGCAGCCAGTTGGGCCGGCAGATCGTGCGCGGCGTGCTCGGTTCCCTGCTGGGGCGTCGCCGGTGAGTCTCGCGCCCCAGCATCTGCAGCTCCTGAAGGCCTTGCTTGGCCAGCCGACGGCGCCCTTCCGCGAGGGCCGGGTGCGTCGCTTTGCCGAGGAGGTGCTGCAGGCATCAAGCGTGCCCCATTTCCAGGACCCCTTCGGCAATCTCGTGGTGGGGGCGGGCTCCCGGGCCGATTATCTGCGCCTTCTTCAAGGAAGCCGCGAGCCGGTGCGGGTCTTCATCGCCCACATGGATCATCCGGGCTTTCACGGCGTGCGCTGGCAGCGTGCAGGGGTGCTCAGGGTGCGCTGGCTGGGCGGCTCCCCGACGCGCCACCTGGAAGGCAGCCGGGTGTGGCTTGCCGACCAAGCCGGCTTCGACGGCGAAGGGGTGCTGCGCGGGGTGCGACTGCGGCGTGACGGGCTTGCCATTGACACCGCCGAGGTGCATGTGGACCCGCCACCCAAACCTCGCCCCGCGGCCGGCAGCCTCTACGGCGGCTTGACCTTTGGCAGCCCCGTCTGGCTCAAGGGCGGGCGGCTTTATACCCGCGCCGCGGATGATCTCATCGGTGTCTTTGCCATCCTGGTTTTGGCCGAAGCGTGCTTCGCCCAAAGGAGACGGCCGCCGTTTCTCGGCCTGCTCACCCGTGGCGAGGAAGTGGGGCTCACTGGCGCCGTGGCCCATTTCCGCCTCAACTGGTTGAAGGGGGCAAGCCGCCCGGTGGTGTGCGTGAGTCTGGAAGCCTCGCGCACCCTGCCCGGGGCGGAGGTGGGCAAAGGCCCCATCGTGCGCCTGGGCGACCGCCGCACGCCCTTTTCCCCCGGTCCCACCCAGGTGTTGAGCGAGGTCGCACAGGCGCTGCTGCCCGGCCGGCACCAGCGGCGGCTCATGGATGGCGGCAGTTGCGAAGGTTCGGCGGCGGTGGCCTTTGGCTTTGCCACCGCGGCGCTTGCCGTGCCCCTGGGCAATTACCACAACCAGGGGCTCGAGGGCGGGCCCGGCTGCCGCGGCCGGCTTGGCCCGGCACCGGAGTTCGTGCATCTCGACGATGTGGCGGGACTGCTTACGCTCTGTCGCGGCCTCCTCGAGCCCCGCCTGCCCTGGGCCGATCCCTGGCGCAAAACCCGCGAGCGTCTCCTCGTGAACGCCAAGCATTACGACGCCTGGCTGCGGCGCGGCTGACTCTGTCCCGCCCTGCGACATCGTGTCGCAGGGCGGGGCGTGCGGCGGCGCTATAATCACGACCTTCGCCCAAGTTTCCATGCACAGCGAAAGCCAAAGCCTGCGCTATCTGCAGGTGCTGCGTTCCATCGAGATTGCCGGCCAGCTCGCCACCATTGGCGTTGCCGTCTTCTGGCTGGGGCTTGCGCTTCCCCTGGGCCCCATGCTCAGCGTGGTGGGAGCGCTGCTTGTCCTTTTGCTCCTCACCTGGGTGCGGTTGCGCTGGGGCGGGCCGGTGCGGGAAGCGGAGCTGTTTGCCCAGTTGCTGGTGGATGTCGCCGCCCTGGCGCTGCTCATCTATTTCACCGGCGGCGCCACCAATCCCTTCGTTTCCCTATTCCTGCTGCCGCTGTCGGTGGCGGCAGCGCTCCTGTCGGCACCCCGGGCCTGGGCCATGGCTTTCGTGACGGTGGCCTGCTACACCCTGCTATTGGAGTACTACGTGCCCCTGCCGGGGATGGAGCAGGAAACGCCCCTCACCACCTTGGTGAGTGGCGGACGGCACGCCCTGCACATGCATGGAGGTGGCCAGTTCGGACTGCATGTGCTGGGCATGTGGCTCAATTTCGTCATCAGCGCGGCCCTCATCACCTTTTTCGTGCAGCGTTTCGCGCAGACGCTGCGGGCGCGGGAGCGGGAGCTTTCCCGCGCGCGGGAGGAGGCCCTGCGCAACGAACGCATCGTTGCCCTGGGCACGCTGGCGGCGGGCACCGCCCATGAGCTGGGCACGCCCTTGGCCACGGTGGCGGTGGTGGCCGCCGAATTGGAGGAGGAGTTTGCCGGGGACCCTGACCTTGCCCCGCAGCTCGCGCTCATCCGCACCCAGGTGGGACAGTGCAAGGCGGTGCTGCAGCGCCTGGTGGAGTCGGTGGAGCAGCTTCCCCAGCAGGTGGCGCAGGAGGTGAGCCTTCCTGCTTTCCTTAAGCAGGTGGCGGAGCGCTGGCGGCTTTTGTGGCCGGCCATGGCGCTCACCCTCTCCTCCGCTGTGGGGCCGGAGGTCCGCATCCGCACCGACGACACCCTGGAGCAGGCCCTCCTCAATCTCCTCAACAATGCGGCGCGGGTGTCAGCGGCGGGCGTGGAACTGGCGGCCGTCGTCGAAGGGGAGGAGGCGGTGTTGCGCATCCTCGACCGCGGCCCAGGGCTTGCGCGGGAGATCATCGAAGCAGCGGGCAAACGTTTCCTCACGCCCCCCTCGGGGGAGGGCCTGGGCATTGGTCTTTACCTCGCCAATGCCACCATTGAGCGGTTTAAGGGAAGGGTGGCGATACATAACCGCTTGGGGGGTGGGGCGGTCACCGAGGTGCGTCTGCCCCTGGTGAGGGGGGAGGGGCATGGTTGAAGCCGACCGGGATTTGTTGTTGGTGGATGACGATGCCACGCTGCGGGGGGTGCTCGGGCGCGCCCTAGAGCGCCGGGGCTTTCGCGTCCACGCCGCAGCGAGCGGTGAGGAGGCGCTCTTGGCCGCGCGCAGGCGGCCGCCCGCCTTTGCCGTCGTGGACCTCAAGATGGAGGGTATGTCCGGCCTCGCCCTGGTGCGGGAACTCACCCGCCTGCGCCGGGACATGCGCATCGTGGTGCTCACCGGCTATGGGAGCATCGCCACCGCGGTGGAAGCCATCAAACTGGGTGCCACCCACTACCTCGCCAAGCCCGCCGCCCCGGATGAGATCGTCGCCGCCCTTGGTCGCGAAGCCGGCGATCCGTCGCTGCCCGTGAGCGCCGAACCGCTGAGCGTGGACCGGCTCGAATGGGAGCACATCCAGAAAGTGCTCGCCGAACATCAGGGCAACATCTCCGCCACCGCCCGCGCCCTGAAGATGCACCGCCGCACGCTGCAGCGCAAACTCGCCAAGAAACCCGTTCCCCGTTGAGGGGCGTCCTCTCTTTTCCGGCACCATATCGGGGCGTCCGCCCTGGCTTCCGCACCGGGATGGTGCGCGCCGTGCACCAGTCTGGCGAGATCGCGCACGCGCTGCGCCCCAGATCGAGGCGCTAACCCGCGTGTGGGCGGTTCTTTTGCTTCATTGGCACGGCGTTTGCTATTCGAGTGCGTACTTTTTTATCGGGAGGGAGCCATGGATGCCGGGAAAGCCGCAACGGATGCCTTTTTCGTGCTCATGGGGGCGGTGATGGTGCTGGCCATGCACGCGGGGTTTGCCTTTCTGGAGCTCGGGACGGTGCGGCAGAAAAACCAGGTCAATGCGCTGGTGAAGATTCTTGCCGATTTCTGTGTTTCGACGCTCGCCTATTTCTTCATCGGCTATGGCATCGCCTACGGCGTGCATTTCCTCGCCGGGGCCGCGGTGCTCGCGCAAAAGAATGGCTACGAACTGGTGAAGTTTTTCTTCCTGCTCACCTTTGCCGCGGCCATTCCCGCCATCGTGTCCGGGGGCATTGCTGAGCGCGCCAAATTCCATCCCCAGCTTGCCGCAACCTTCCTCCTGGTTGGCTTCGTCTATCCCTTTTTCGAGGGGATCGTCTGGAATGGCAACTTTGGTTTTCAGCAGTGGCTCACCGCCAGCCTAAATGCGCCCTTCCATGACTTTGCCGGCTCGGTGGTGGTGCACGCGGTGGGCGGCTGGATCGGGCTTGCTGCGGTGCTGCTTTTGGGGGCGCGGCAAGGACGCTACCGCAAGGATGGGGCGATGACGGCGCATCCGCCCTCCAGTATTCCGTTTCTCGCGCTGGGGGCGTGGATCCTCACCGTCGGCTGGTTTGGCTTCAACGTGATGTCGGCGCAGAGCGTCGACAAAATCAGCGGCCTGGTGGCGGTCAATTCCCTGATGGCCATGGTGGGGGGCACGCTGGTGGCATTGTTTGTTGGCCGCAACGACCCGGGGTTTGTGCACAACGGCCCGCTGGCGGGGCTGGTGGCGGTGTGCGCCGGTTCCGACCTCATGCATCCCGTCGGCGCCCTCATCACCGGCGGCGTGGCGGGCGGTCTGTTTGTCTGGCTGTTCACCCTCACCCAGAACAAATGGAAAATCGACGACGTGCTGGGGGTGTGGCCCCTGCACGGCCTGTGTGGGGCCTGGGGTGGCATCGCCGCCGGCATCTTCGGCCAGCCCGCCTTGGGCGGCCTGGGTGGGGTGAGTTTCCCCGCCCAGCTGCTGGGCACGCTGCTGGGGGTGGCGATTGCCCTGCTGGGCGGATTTCTGGTCTATGGCCTGCTCAAGGTCACGGTGGGTATCCGCCTCGATCAGGAGCAGGAATTCAACGGCGCTGATCTTTCCCTGCACCACATTTCCGCGACACCGGAGAAGGAAGCGAGCTGGTAGCCTGCCCCGGCCCCGGGGGGCCAGGTCACAGGGTCGGGCGGCTTGTCGCCAGTTCGGCGCGGGCGTGGCGGATCACGGTCAAGGCCGAGGTGAGCCCGAGGGTTCCCATCGCGGCGGCGACCAGCAGATCTGGCCAGGCGTGACCGGTGCCGAAGACGCCGGCAGCGGCCAGCATGACCGCGCCATTGCCGATGGCGTCGTTCCGGCTGCACAGCCAAACGGAACGCATGTTGGCATCGCCCGTGCGGAAGGCATAAAGCAGCAAGGCCACCGCCACATTGGCGAGGAGGGCGAGGAAGGCAATCACGCCCATGGTGAGGGCTTCCGGCGGCGCACCGAGCCAGGCATTCCAGCCGGCCTTGCCGAGGACGAAGACACCGAAGCCCGCCATGGTGAGTCCCTTGACCAGGGCGGCGCGGGCGCGCCACAAAAGCCCCATGGACAGGACGGCCAGGGAGAGGGCGTAATTGCCCGCATCGCCGAGAAAATCCGCGGCATCGGCAAGGAGCGACGCGGAGCCCGCATCCAGCCCCGCCAGCACCTCCACTACGAACATGGCGGCGTTGATGCCGAGGGCAATCCACAGGGCGCGGCGAAAGCGCGGGTCGAAGCTTTCGCCCCGGCAGGGGTTGGCACCGCAACAGCTTTCCGTCACGATCGATTCCTCATCCTCACCCATGGTGGGGGGCCAAAGATCGCCGTCCCGGCTGATGGTTTACGGGACAGGCGAGTCTCCCTGGCGGCGGCAGGGTGGAAATTCGCAGAAAGCGGCCTTACTCTGCCTTGCCCGGACCTTTTGGGAATTTTGCATGGCCGCGTTTGTTTTCGACAACTCCTACGCCCGCGAGTTACCTGGCTTCTACGTCGATTGGCAGCCTGAACGGGTGCCCCAGCCCCGGCTGGTTTTCCTCAACGATGCGCTGGCCGCGGAGCTGGGCCTTGATCTTGCGGGTCTTGATGCGGCCGCGCTGGCGGAACTTTTCTCTGGCAATGCCCTGCCCGCCGGTGCGCAGCCCATCGCCCAAGCCTATGCCGGCCATCAGTTCGGCCAGTTCGCGCCCCAACTGGGCGATGGCCGGGCGCTTCTGATCGGCGAGGTGGTGGACCGCGCCGGCCGCCGGCGGGACATCGCCTTCAAGGGCTCGGGCGCCACACCCTTCTCCCGCCGCGGCGATGGCAAGGCGGCACTGGGGCCCATGCTGCGCGAAGCCATCATCGGCGAGGCGATGCATGCGCTGGGCGTGCCCACCACCCGCGCCCTGGCGGTGGTGACGACGGGCGAGCCCGTTTACCGGGAGCGCATCCTGCCCGGGGCGGTGCTCACCCGGGTGGCGGCTAGCCATATCCGCGTGGGGACCTTCCAGTATTTCTGGGCGCACGGCACCGTGGACCAGGTGCGGCGGCTCGCCGATTACACCATCGCCCGCCATTATCCCGAGCTGGCCGGCCGCAGCGACCGCTATCTGGCCCTGCTGCGTGCCGTGGCGGAGCGGCAGGCGGCCCTCATCGCCCAGTGGATGCACGTGGGTTTCATCCACGGCGTGATGAACACGGACAACATGGCCATCTCGGGCGAGACCATCGACTTCGGTCCTTGTGCCTTCATGGAGGCCTATGATCCCCAGGCGGTGTTCAGTTCCATCGACCACATGGGCCGCTATGCCTATCAGCAACAGCCCGTGATTGCCCGCTGGAATCTCGCCCGCTTCGCGGAAACACTGCTGCCCCTGATCAGTGACGACGAGGGCGGTGCCGTCACGGCTGCCACCCGGGTGATCGACGACTTCGTCGGTCTCTACGAAGCCCGATGGCTTTCCGGCCTGCGGGCGAAACTGGGTTTGCGCACGGCGGCAGCCTCGGATCGTGCGCTGGGGGAGGCGTGGCTCGACCTCCTCCACGCTCAACGGGTGGATTACACCCTGGCTTTCCGCTATCTCGCCGATGCGGCGGAAGGCAACGAGGCGCGACTTTCTGCCCTCTTCCCGGGGCGACCGGGTCTCGAACGGTGGCTTGCGCGCTGGCGGGAACGCTGCCGCAGCGAAGATGAGGGCGAGGAAAACCCGGGTCGCGCCCGCGCGGGGCGCATGCGGCGGGTCAATCCCTGGATCATCCCCCGCAACCACCGGGTGGAGGAGGCGCTTGCCGCCGCCGAGGCGGGGGATCTTGCGCCCTTCGAAAGGCTCCTGGCCGCGGTGCGGGACCCCTACCGCGAGGACCCCGCACGCGCGTCCTTCGCCGAGCCGGCGCCCGCCGAGTTCATGGCGGGTTTTCGCACCTTCTGCGGCACCTGAGCCTGGCAGGCCCCGGCGATCAGGGCTGCGGCGGCGACCAGCGCAGTTCATCGGCGGCGATGGTGCGCTCCCACAGGAGTCTGCCCTGGCTGTCGTAGCTTTGCAGCACCAGCCGGCGATCCTCCCCACCGCCGACGATGTCGATGCGGCAGAAATTGCGCTGGGTGACCAGGGTACCGGCAAGGCGCAGGGGATTGTCGGCTTCCTTCTCCCGCGGCGTGCGCGGCCCGGCGGTCAGCGGCGAGCAGGTCAGCTCGTACAGGGGATAGAAATCCTTGCTGGTGCGCCGCAGAAGTTCGGTGTGGTGGCGGTCGCCGGAAAGGAAGACCACGCCGGGAATGTTCTGCCGCTTGAGCCAGGCGAGGAAGCCCTCCCGCTCCTGGGGGAAGTTGTGCCAGCCTTCGAAGGGATGGTTGTCATTCAGGAGCTGGCTGCCGCTGACAATGAACTTGAAGGTGGCGCGTGACTGGATGAGGGCCTGTTTGAGCCAGTCGAGCTGCTCGAAGCCGAACAGCACCTTGTGGGTCTCCACCGCCGGCGTCGAGCCGAAATAGCGCCGTCCAATGAGCCGCAACAGGGCATTCTGGCTCAACACCCACTCCCGTGCCTCCTTCATCAGATCCAGTTCCTCCCGGCTCACCTCCGTCCTGTCCGCTGCGCGGTGGAAACGGTCGTCGAGGAGGAAGAAATCCGCATCAATCACGGAAAAAGTGGTGAAAATCCCGGGCAGCCCGGGCAGACCGTGACTGGGATTGGCCCAGTAGCGGCGGAACAGACGCAGGCTTTCCTCCTTGAAGACGAAACTGCGGTTGGCATCGTTGGGACCGTAATCGTGGTCATCCCAGATGGCGTAATGGGGCAGCGTGGAAAGCAGAGGTTGCAGCTCGCGCAGGCTGCGGGTGTGGCGGTAGCGGGCGTTCATGCCCCAGGGGGTGGCGTAGTCGGCCTCCCGCAGATAGACGTTGTCCCCCAGCCAGAGCATGAGGCCGTGGCGGGGATTGTTCTCGGCCTGCCGGGCGAGGGTCTCGAAGATGGCATAGTCCCCGCCATAGGGTGGGCCCGGTCGGTCCACCGCCGGATCGTTCACATAGGCGCAGGAACCCAGATAGACGCTGATTTCGGGAGCCGGACCCCGCCGGGGCAGGGGCAGGGTGCGGAAGGTGAGCACCGCCCCCGACCGCGCCGGTTCACCATCGAGGAAGACCTGGTAGTGGTAACGGGTGTCGGCGTCCAGTCCCACCAATGTCAGGCGGGCGGTGAAATCCTCCGCCGCCTCGAGGCGCACCCGGGCGCTGCGCTGCCGCTCCTGCGGCCGGGTGGCGGGCCAGTATTCCACGTCCGCTTCCGCGGCGGCGTCCCCCTGTATCCAGATGACCGCCGTGCGGCTTGTCACCGGGCCCAGCATGGGCCCGGCGGTGAGCTGGGCCGCCCACACGGGCGCGACAGCCAAAAGAATGAGCAGGCCCAACACACGCATAGACGGAATTCCGGTCCGGACGGGAAAGATTAGCCGGAATTTCCGGCTCGCGGTAGCCAGCCTAGCCGCTTTCTCAAAGGCGGCCTTCCGCCGGGGCGGTCCAGTCACGGCAGATGCGCACCGTCTGCTCCGCCGCCAGGGGTTCGCCGGTCAGGCCGCAGCGGGCGCCATCCTTTTCCCGGAGGAAGTGGGCACATTCCCGGCACAGGCCGAAGGCGCGCTGGCCGTTGAGGGTCTGTAGGGTCGTGAGCAGCGCGCGCAGGGTGGCTTCCAGGTGGGTGGCCTCCCCGGATAGATGCGTGAGGGCCTGTTCGATGCGCTCGGGCCAGCTCCCTTTGAGCGCGGCCCTGCCCGCCGCCGTCAGGCGCAAATGCACCCGCCTGCCGTGCTGCGGGTCGGCTTTTTTGGCGAGCAGGCCCTTGCGTTCCAGCACGGCGAGGGTTTGCGAGACCGTGCCGCGGGTGATGCCGAAATATTCGGCGATGGCGATGGGCATATCGCTGTAGCGATTGGCGCGCGACAGGTAGTGCAGCACCTGCAGATGAATGGGCAGGAGACCGTGGCGCGCGGCCTCTTCGCGCACCGACTGCGCGAGCAGCGCGCCCAGCCGTTCGAGGAGAAGGGGAACCTGGCTCATGGGGCTAATGTATCGCCTCGAAGCACGGCTTGACAAGCCTGATGTATCGAGTCTACGCTTAATCGTGCATCGAGTCGATGCATCATCAACCAACGTCAAGGAGGTCATCATGAACAAGCCATCTCTGCTTTTTCTGCTCCTGGCGGGGCTCGCCGCGCCGGCGATGGCGGCGGACGTGCCCTATCCCACGGGCTATCGTGACTGGCACCACGTCAAGAGCATGGTGATCGAGGAGGGGCATCCCCTGTATGGGTCCTTCGGCGGCATCCACCATCTCTATGCCAATGCCAAGGCCATGCAGGGGTACAAGGCGGGCCGCTTCCCCGATGGCTCGGTCATCGTCTTCGATCTCCTGGAAGCCCAGCGCAAGGACAATGCCGTGACCGAAGGCAGCCGCAAGGTGCTGGGGGTCATGCACAAGGACGCCAAGCGTTATGCTGCCACCGGTGGCTGGGGCTTCGAGGGTTTCGCCGGGGGTGAGCCGGGCAAGCGGGCGGTGGGGGCGAACGCCAAGAGCGCCTGTTTCGACTGCCACGCCCAGCAGAAAGACCACGACTTCGTCTTCAGCCGGCTGCGTGACTGAAGCGCACGGCCCGGCGCGGGATCATCGAACGGTGGGGGCGCCGGGCCGCATTTGAGCCGGGGCGGCGGGCGGTTCGGGCTGGGCAAAGGTGCTTGGGTGCTTTGTGACTGTCGAGCCGCCGTCCCTCAGGCAGCCGGCGCAGGCTGGGCCCGGGATTGACAGAACTGAAGGAATCCGGCCTCGTCCATCGGTTGCGCAATGAAATAGCCCTGGGCGAGATCGCAGCCCATTCCCTTCAACGCCTCCCAGTCGGCCTGGGTCTCGATGCCTTCGGCCACCGTCTTGAGCTTCAGCCCATGGGCCAGGCCGATGCTCGCCTCGATGATCACCTGCGCGTTCGGATTGTCGCTGCAGCCGGTGACAAAGCCCTGGTCGATCTTCAGCTCGGTGAAGGGCACGCGCGCCAGTTGCGCGAGACTGGCAAAGCCGGTGCCGTAATCGTCGATGGAGAGGCCAAAGCCCTTCATGCGCAGGCGGGTGAGGTTTTCCAGGGCGGGGGCCAGCGCGGTCATCGCCGCGGTCTCGGTGACCTCCAGCACCATGTGCTTGGGATCGACGCCGCAGTCGGTGACGATCCCGGTCACCCGGTCGGCCAGCGTGACGTCGGCGAGCGAGGTCGTCGAGAGGTTCACCGATACGCTGATGTCCAGCCCCGCCTCGTGCAGCCGGCGTGTGGCATGCGCCGCCTGCTCCAACATCAGGAAAGTGAGCGCATCGATCCGGTTGGCCTTTTCCAGCGTCAGGATGAAGGCATAAGGCCCAACGATGCCCTGCGTCGGGTGCTTCCAGCGCGCCAGCGCCTCGGCCCCGACCACGGCGCCGCTCTTCATGTCCACCTTGGGCTGGAAGAAGGGGATGAATTCATGGTTCGCGATCGCCGCCTCGATCTCGGCGAGACTGAAGCTTGGCGCAACCTGAACGGGACGTGGCGGGCGCGGCGTCGTGTCCTTGGCGGCCAGCAACTGCGCCAGATGCACGCGCGTGACCGGCTTTTCCAGCACGCCGAGCAGGCGCACGCCATAGGCGTCGGCCATCTTCGCCACCGAGCCGAGCAGCGCCGGGTCGAGCGCGCTGGCGATGATCACCGATGTCTCGGGCAGTCTTTCGCCCAGATGACGGATGAAGGCCATGCCATCCATCTCCGGCATGTCGAGATCGCAGATCACCAGCGCGGGCTGTGCGTCGGCATCGAGCAAGGCCAGCGCCTCGCGGCCGTTGGCCGCCTCGAGCACGCTTGGCGCGCCCAGCGCGCCGAGCATGCGCGCGAGGATGCGGCGCTGGAAGTCGTGATCCTCGACGATCAGGATGGGGGCGGTGACATTCATGGCAGGCTCCATGGGGGCGGGGGCGGAGGCAGGACGGCGCGCAGCTTTTCCAGCACGGTCGCGCGGTTACCGGGTTTGACGATGAAGCCGGCGATGCCGTGCCGCGCCGCCTCCCTCACTGTCTGGGCATCGGCATGGCCGCTGATGAGCAGGCAGGGCAATTCGCGCAGCGCGGGCACCTGGTGCACCTGCTCGATCAGCTCGAGGCCGGACATCCCGGGCATCTCGACATCCGCCAGCAGCGCGTCGGGCTTCAGCCGAGGCAGCGCCACCAGTGCGCCGATCGGGTCACTGAAGGCGGCGACCTCGTAGCCGGCCTGCTCCAGCATGCGCGTGAGCACCTGCAGATAGACTGGGTCGTCATCCACCACCGCCAAGCGCTGCGGCTGCCGGGCCAGCCAGTCGCCCGCTTCGGCAAGCTTCGGCGCGACCGTCGCCGCGGTTTCCTGCGCCGCGGCGCTGCTGGTGGCGAGCCGGCGTTCGACCGGCGCGCAGGCGGCTTCGAGCTGCGGGTGCAGTTCCGGCGCCTCGGCGGCCAGGCGGCGACGCGCCGCGGCCAGCTCCGCCGCCGTCGTTGCGGCGACTTCGGCATGGCGCATCAGCGCGTCGTGCAACATCGCGGCGCTCCGTTGCGTGCCATCGAGCAGCTTGCGGCCCACCGCCACCCGCTCGTCGCGTTGCCGCTCGCCGAGCTGGTGACGGATGCTGATCGCCAGCCGGTGCGGATCGTAAAGGGGGCGGAACACCACATAGTCATCGAACACGCGACGCTTCACCAGCGCATAGGCGGTATCGGCATCCTGCCCCTTGCAGAGCAGGATCGACGGATGATCGCCGCCGGCGAACCCGGGCGCGGTGCGGTAGAGCTCGAGAAAGGCCCGCTCTGCCTGACCGAGATCAAGGTAGGCGAAGAGCAGCAGCGCCGGCTGTGCCTGCGCGTAACGCCGGACGGCTTCGGCCACCTCCTTGAAATGCTCGATGCGCAGACCCGCATCGGCGGCCAGCGTGCGCACCTCTTCGACCGCGTCCGGGTCGGCGAACAGCCAGGCAAGCGGCGTCGTACTCATCTCGCGCCTCCTTCAAACCGTCGTTCCAATCGCGCCCAGGCGGCATCGAGCGCCTGATGCGCGGTCTCGGCGGCCGGCCAGTCGGCATTGTTGCCGGCCGCCTCGAGCCGGGCGGCGAGCTCGGCGACTTCCAGCGCGCCGATCGCGCGCGCGGCGGACTTGAGCTTGTGCGCGGCGCGCGCGAGCGGCCGCGCCTCGCGCTTTTCGTACGCGCTGCGCAGCTCGCTCAAGGTGTCGGCGGCATGGCTGAAGAAGCTCTCGATCATCTCGCGCTGCAGTTGCACCGACTCGCCGACCATGTCGGCCAGCACCGCAGGATCCCAGACCGGCGGCGCATCAGGCAATGCAGGCGCGGCGGCTTCGGGGTGCAGGCCATTCATCGCCGCCAGTTCGGCCAGGTCGGCCTCCATCTCGGCCAGGCGCGCACGGGCCTCGGCGAAATCCTGCCGCCGCGCGGCATCTTCCACCCGCGCGGCGCGCGCGGCGAGACGGCTCGCGCCCACCATGCGGGAAGCGCCTTTGATGCGGTGCGCCTGCCGCGCCGCGGCGGCGCCATCGGCCGCGGCCAGCGCGGCGGCCAGCGCGGCGAGGTCGCCCCGGGTCTGGTGCAGGAAATCGGCGAGGATCAGCCGCTCTTCCTCGGCGCCTTCGGCCAGTTGGCCGAGCACGTTGCGATCGAGCACCGCGTCGAGCGCCGGCAGCGGCGCGAGACCATTGGCCGCGGCGAACGGCAGCCAGCGCGAGAGCGTACGTCGCAGTTCAGCGAGTTCGGTGGGCTTGACCAGCACGTCGTCCATGCCGGCGGCGCGGGCGCGTGCCACTTCCTCGTCCATCGCCGCCGCGGTCCAGGCGAGGATCGGCGTGTGCTTGCGGCCCTCCTTCGCTTCGATCTCGCGCACCGCCTGGGCGAGCTCGAAACCGTCCATCACCGGCATGTGCACGTCGGTGAGGATCAGCGCGTAGTCGCCGTGTTTCCATTTGGCCAGCGCCTGGTTGCCGTTTTCCGCCAGCTCCACCGGCAGGCCGAGGAGCTGCATCTGGCGCGCGATCAGTGCGCGGTTGGTCGGGTGATCGTCGGCCACCAGGACCGGCCGGCCGCCGGAATCGAGCTGGCGCAGCGCGGGCGTGGCGGCCGGCGGCGGCGCGGCGGCGGCCTCGGCGACCGGCAGCGTCAGCGTGACGAAGAAGGTGCTGCCGCGCGCCGGCTGGGATTCGACGCCGATCGCGCCGCCCATCATCTCGGTCAAATGCTTGCAGATCGCCAGCCCCAGCCCGGTGCCGCCATAGCGGCGCGCGGTGGTCGCATCGGCCTGGGTGTAGCGTTCGAACAGCTTCGCCTGCACGTCGGGAGCGATGCCGACGCCGGTATCATGCACCGAGAACTTCACCGTCACCTGGCTTTCATCGCCCGCCAGCCAGTCGGCGCGCAGCTCGACATAGCCCTCGGCGGTGAATTTCAGCGCGTTGGAAACGAAGTTGGAAAGGATCTGCCGCAGACGCATCCCGTCCACGAGCACGGCGGCCGGTAGCCTCGGATCGACGAAGCTCATCAATGACAGGCCCTTCGCGCTGGCGGTGGCGAGATAGGCATCGCGCACCGACTCGATCAGCGCCTTCAGGTTTTCCGGCTCGGGCGACAGGGTGAGCCGGCCCGCCTCGATCTTCGAATAGTCGAGGATGTCGTCGACGATGCGCGCGAGCGCCTTGCCCGATTCGCGCGCGATCGCCAGCTCATGGCGCTGATCGGCATCGAGCTCGGTCAACGAGAGCAATTCCAGCATCCCCAGCATGCCGGTGAGCGGCGTACGGATCTCGTGGCTCATCGTGGCGAGGAACTCCTGCCGCTCGGCGAGCAGGCGTTCCTTCTCGGCCAGAAGGCGTTTGTGCTCACGGATGTCGTGCAGCACGCCGACGAAATAGCGTTGGTCGCCGAGGCGGTATTCGCTCACCGCAAGCTCCACGGCAACCCGCTCGCCCGACTTGCGCAGCGCCTCCACCTCTCGGCCGATGCCGATGATGTGCGCCTCGCCGGTGGCGAGATAGCGGGCGATATACCCGTCATGGGCGCTGCGGTGCGGCTCGGGCATGAGCAGGGAGACGTTCTGCCCGAGCACTTCCTCGGGGGCGTAGCCCAACAGCCGCTCGAGCGCCGGGTTGGCCGACTGGATGAGGCCGTGTTCGTCGATGACGATGACGGCATCGAGCAGGTTGTCGAGCACGGCAGAAAGGCGGGCGGTGCGCTCGGCGACCCGCGTCTCGAGCTCCGCGTTGAGCTGCCGGAGTTCCTCCTCGGCGGCCTTCTCGCGCGTGATGTCGCGCACCGTGCCGTCGGCGTGGGCGAGCGCACCGTTCGGCGCGAAGTGCAGCTCGGCGCGCTCCTCCACCCAGCGCGGCTCGCCAGCGACGATGATGCGATGCTGGATGCGGTAGGGCGCGCCTTTGAGCGCCGCCTGCCAGGCGGCGTCGACCCTCTCGCGATCCTCAGGATGGACGCAGGCGAGAAAGCGCTCGTAACTCACCGGCTCGCCTGCCGGGATGCCGAACATCCGGTAGGTCTCGCGCGACCAGAGCAAACGCCCGTCGCCGTCGAGATGCCAGCTGCCGATCTCGGCGACGGCCTGCGCGCGCTCCAGGTCGGCCTCGGTGAGCCGCAATTGCCGCTCGGCCTGCCATTGCCGCTGGAGCAGGAAGGCGAGCAGCGCGGCGCCGAACAGACTCAAGAAACCGCCGCCCGCGCCGATCGCCCAGGGAAACCAGCCGTATTGCCGCGCCAGCGGCCAGGCGGCCAGGGCGGTGACGACCAGCGTCCATTGCCGGTCGCCCACGGTGAGCGGCAGCCGCGCCTGATGAAAGCCGCTGCGCCCGGCGTAGGGCGCTTCATTTTCGGCATGGGTATTGAAAATGGGCAGCACGCTCGTGCCGAGGGCGGCCGTCGGCGGCGCATCGTAGAGCTCGATGTCGTAATCCTTGGCTGCCCTCGCCATCTCACCCACCAGACGGTCGGGCCGGAAGATCAAGGCGACGACGCCCGGCGGCGGCGTATGCCCTTTCGGCGGCAGCGCGGCCAGCAACGCATAGGCGGGGAAATCCGGATATTCGGCGCCGAGCCGCTCGCTCAGCGCGAAGCCCTGCCCGGCGCGCAGCCGCCCGATCGCCGCGCGCCGGGGCGAAGAAGCCAGGAGATCGAGGCCGAGGCTGGCCGCGGAAAACGGCGCGACGCATTCGACGAGGAAGTATTCCCCGCGCGGGCCGGGCGGCTTGGGCGACAGATCCGGCACGGGTTCGCCGAGCTCCGCCAGCGAGCGCGCCACCTGCCGCTGCCAGGCGGGGAGTTCCGCCGGCGTCAGCCGGCGCGCGAAACGGAATTCGAGCGCGGCCGGGAAACGCTCGCGCAGCCGGAGCGTTGCGATATGGGCATCGAAATCCCGCCGGCTCACTTCCTCCGAAGCCGCAAACAGGCCTACCAGCCCGCGCAGCGCCTCCTCCTGCAACGCGAACTGCTGCTGCATGCGCGCGGGAGCTGCTGGGCATCGAACGCCAGCCGGGCCGTCAGCTGCTCGTCCACCCACCGCCGCGTCTGCTGCACCAGCATGGCGGTGAGGACGAGGCCGACCATCAGCGCGATGAGCGGCCAGAGGAAAAGGCGGTGATTGAAGGATCGGGGGTGCGTCATGGCGTCATGATAGGAAACGCGGGCGGCCTTTGCATAGGGAGCCTCGCCGGCCGCTTGGCCGGAACCACTGGCAGCGCTTGCTCAACGCGGGGCGATGCGCCTCGGTCGGAGAGATCGCAGCAGAGGGACGCGATCCGGCTCGGTCGGCTGACGCGTCCGACTGGCACGCCGGGACCCGAGATCGTGGCCGCCAGTTTGATCAGCACAGGGGATGCGCCACCTTGCTCCGCCTGTTGGGCACGCGGACTGCGCTTGAGTGGGTGCAGCAGAACGGTACGCCGCCGAATCCCTGGTCGTGATCCTTTCAGCCCTTGACCATGCGGCCATCGAAGCGTTTACGGGCGGCGGCGATCTCGGGCTGGTGACGCTCCGCCCAGGCGATGAGGGCCTTGAGCGGTGGCATCAGCGAAATTCCCAGGGACGTGAGCCCGTAGGCCACCGACGGTGGTGTCGAGGGGGTCACCTCGCGCCAGATGAGTCCGTCGCGTTCGAGGTGGCGCAGCGTTTCGGTGAGCATCCGGCGCGAAATGTCGGGCACGGCGCGGGCCAGGGCATTGAATCGTTGCGGACCCTGGGCCAGGGTCACGAGAATCAGCGTCGACCACTTGTCGCCCAGGCGGTCGAGCACGTCGCGCACCGGACAGTTCCGGTGTCCGTTCGACGGCGGCGGCGGATCAAGGGGTGAAGCGGCTTCGGCAAGCGTGTCATCTGGAATCATGCTGGTTCCCTCAAAGTAACCATGGGCGGTACGCGTGCCCTCTTGTTTGCGCATGAAGGTTACTTTATAAGACCTGCTCCCGCAAATAAACCGTGAGGCGAACCATGAAGCTCTACTACAGTCCCGGTGCCTGTTCCCTCTCACCCCACATCGTCCTGCGCGAGGGCGGGTTTGATTTCAGCCTCGAGCGGGTCGATCTCAAGAGCTCGGTCACTGAAACCGGCGCCGATTACAAGGCCATCAACCCCAATGGCTATGTCCCGGCCTTGCAGCTCGACGATGGGCAGGTGCTCACCGAAGGCCCGGCCATCGTGCAGTACCTGGCCGATCGAGTGCCGGAAAAACGCCTGGCGCCGCCGACGGGCACGATGGAACGCTACCGTCTGATGGAATGGCTCAATTTCATTTCCACGGAGTTGCACAAGGGCTTTGGCGCGCTGTTCAACCCGAAACTGCCGGATGAGGCGAAATCCATCATCAAGTCGCAGCTTGTGAGCCGCATCGAGCATGCCAACCGGCGGTTGACGGGCAAGCCCTACGCCATGGGCGACACCTTCACGGTGGCGGATGCCTATCTCTTCACCGTGCTCGGCTGGGGCAAATATGTCGGCATTGACCTTTCGCCCTGGCCGGCGCTCACCGCCTATCTTGGGCGGGTGGGCGCCCGCCCGGCAGTCCAGGCCGCGCTTGCTGCCGAAGGGCTGATCCCTGCGAAAGAAGAAGGAGAACGATGATGGTCAACCTGTTCACGCCGATTCAGCTCGGCCCGCTGTTTCTGCCCAACCGCATCGTCATGGCGCCCATGACCCGCTCGCGGGCGCTTAACAATGTGCCCAATGATTTGATGGCGAAGTACTACAGCCTGCGCGCCGAGGCGGGGTTGATCATCACCGAGGGCACCTCGCCTTCGCCCAACGGTCTGGGCTATGCGCGCATCCCCGGCATCTATTCCGATCAGCAGGTGGCCGCCTGGCGCAAGGTGACCGATGCCGTGCATGGCGCCGGGGGCCGCATCTTCGTGCAGCTCATGCACACCGGGCGCGTGGCACATCCGGCCAACCTGCCGCCGGGGGCGCGGATACTGGCGCCGTCGGCCATCGCCGCGCCGGGCGAGATGTGGACGGACACGCAAGGCATGCAGCCCCATCCCGTGCCCGTCATGATGAGCGAGGACGACATCCTCGCTGCCATCGCGGAATACGCCACGGCCTGCAAACGCGCCATCGAGGCCGGTTTCGACGGTGTCGAGCTGCATGGCGCGAACGGCTATCTCATCGACCAGTTCCTCAACACCGCAGCCAATCAGCGCAGCGATCGCTGGGGCGGCTCGATCGACAACCGCATCCGTTTCGCGGTGGAGGTGGCCCGCGCCGCAGCCCAGGCCATCGGGCCGGAACGGGTCGGCATGCGCATCTCGCCCTACAACAACTTCAACGGCATGCAGCCCGACCCGGACATGGACGCCCTCTATATCCGCCTGGTCGAAGCGCTCAACGACATCGGCCTGGTCTACCTCCATGTGGTGGATCATCGCGCCATGGGCGCGACCGGCCCCAGCGACGAATACAAGGCGCGCCTGCGGGCCGCGTTCAAGGGCAGATTCATCCTTTCCGGCGGCTACGATGCCGCGCGTGCGAACGCCGATCTGGAAGCGGGCAAGGGCGATCTGGTGGCCTTCGGCCGCCCCTTCATCGCCAACCCGGATCTGGTGCAAAAGCTCAAGACCGGTGGCGAGATCAGGCCCGCCGATCCGGCTACCTTCTATACGCCGGACGCAAAGGGTTACACCGAACTGTGAGGCGCCAGCCCACGCTCTTCATCCCCCACGGGGGCGGGCCATGCTTCTTCATGGCGTGGGACCCGCCCGATGCGTGGGACCGCCACCGCGCGTTTCTGGAACGCCTTCCCGCCACCCTGCCGGAGCGGCCACGCGCACTGCTGGTGATCTCGGCTCACTGGGAAGCGCCGCAGTTCACCGTGCAGAAGAATGCCGCGCCGCCGCTCCTCTACGACTACTACGGCTTTCCGCCCCACACCTACCAGCTCGCCTGGCCTGCGGCCGGTTCACCGCAGCTGGCAGAGCGGGTGGTAGCGCTGTTGTCGGCGGCGGGTTTGCCCTGCACCTTCGATACCCAAAGGGGTTTCGACCACGGGGTGTTCGTGCCGCTGAAAGTGGCCTTCCCGGCAGCGGACATCCCCTGCGTGCAACTGTCGTTGCGCGCCGACCTCGATCCGGCTGCGCATCTTGCCGCCGGCCGCGCGCTGGCGCCGTTGCGCGACGAAGGCGTGCTGATCATGGGCTCCGGCAACACTTACCACAACATGGGCGTGATGATGCACGCGCTGCGGGGGGACGTGACCAACATTCACGGACGCGAATTCGACGCCTGGCTCACCGAGACGGTGACCCATCCGGATGCAGCCGAGCGCGCGCGGCGATTGTCGGAGTGGTTCCGCGCACCCGGTGCGCGTGATGCGGCCCCGCGCGAGGAGCATTTGATCCCGCTTTTGGTTGCCGCCGGTGCTGCGGGTGCCGACAAGGGGGTGAAGTGCTTCGAGGATCGCGTCATGGGCGCGGTGGAAAGCGCTTTCCGTTTCGGCTGAGCATGACCGCAGGATGGTGCAACCCCGCGTCCTGCAAATTTCCGTGGCGCGGGTGATGACGCCGGCGTGATGGATTGATGTTGAGCCCGAGACAGAGCTTGTCGGTCCTACGGGTGGTTGGCTTCGGCGAACAAAGCCGGCCCCCGCGCCATCAACTGTCTCCGGGATCGCGCGAGGCCCCGCCAGTTCTGGCGTTCCGGCGGGCGTAAAAAAGCCCGAAGGGGCTTCGGGCTTTGGCAAGGGCTCCCTCAAACAAATTCGCCAAGGCATTGATTTGGGCGCTGTCGTGGGCCTTGGATTTTCAATCTACCCCCAAATCTACCCCTAAATTTTCTCGGTAGGCGTGCTCGATCACGGTGGCGCAGGTGGCGCAGTCCATGCCGTCGATGCGCAGGCTTTCGTGGTGGAAGCGGTTGGCGATCTTCGCGCCGGCCGCCCGTGCCAGTTCGTGCACCCGGCTCACGCTGAAGCCCTGCGGGTCGTAGTGCAAGCAGAGGCGCGTACCCCCGTCTTCCCGCACGACGTGCACCCGTTCCAGGCCCTCGGCCTGCAGCAGTGCGGTCAGTCGCCCCACGCAGGCATCCCGCTCGTCGGGGATGCCGGGCAGGAGCAGGGGCAAATCCAGGGTGCATTTTTCGGCCATGATGACGCTCTTCGGGAATCAAGTGATCAAAGCGGCATATGACCAGTCATTGCCTAGGCTTGCCGCACTGGCCGCAAAACTTGGCGCCCGCCGCGAGTTCCGCGCCGCAGCCGGCGCATTTGGCGGGTAGCAGGGACGCGCCGCACTGCTGGCAGAAGCGCGCTTCGGCCGTGTTGGCGCTGCCGCATTGGGGGGCAGGGATTGCCGCCACCGGGGCCGCCGCCTTGCGGATAGCCTGGATAGCCGCCGTAGCCGTGACCGCCGTGATGGCCGCCTCGATAGCTGCCGTGGTGGCCGCCCATCAGATTGCCCAGCATGTGTTTGAAGAATCCCATGATGTGCTCCTTTGCGATTTCAGTAAGTGATCCCCGGCCCGAGGGCCGGGGTGTTCCGCTCAGGACGGCTGGACTTGCGGCTCGGCGCCGACAGCCGCTTCTTCCGCCTCCTCCCGCCAATGCGCCAGGCGATACAGGCTCGGCAGTACCAGCAGGGTGAGCGCTGTCGAGGACAGGATGCCGCCGATCACGACCGTGGCGAGCGGGCGCTGCACCTCCGCCCCCGTCCCGGTGGCGATTGCCATGGGAATAAAGCCGAGGGAGGCCACCAAGGCGGTCATCAGTACCGGGCGCAGCCGGGTCATCGCGCCTTCGCGGATGGCCTCGTCCAGCGGCCTGCCCTCTTCGCGCAGCGAGCGTATGAAGGCGATCATCACCAGTCCGTTCAGCACCGCCACGCCCGACAGTGCGATGAAACCCACGCCCGCGGAGATGGAAAGCGGGATGTCGCGCAGCCACAGCGCGAGGATGCCGCCGGTCAGGGCAAACGGCACGCCGGTGAACACCAGCAGCCCGTCCTTGACGTTGTTGAACATCGCAAACAGAAGCATGAAGATCAGCAGCAGCGCGACGGGCACCACGATCTCCAGGCGCTTCGCGGCCGACTGCAGCTGTTCGAAGGTGCCGCCCCAGGTGACCCAGTAGCCGCTGGGGACCTGGACCTGTTCGGCGAGTCTTGCTTGCGCCTCGGCGACGAAGGACCCGATGTCACGCCCGCGCACGTTGGCGGTAACCACCACGCGCCGCTTGCCGTTCTCGCGGCTGATCTGGTTGGGGCCTGGCGCGATCTCCAGGCTGGCCACGTCGCCGAGCCGCACGTAGGGGGCATTGCCTCCCGCGTTCGCGGCGGGCAGCCGGATCGGTATCTGCCTGATCGCCTCCAGGTCGCTGCGCAAGGACTCCGGCAGGCGCACGACGATGTCGAAGCGCCGGTCGCCCTGGAACAGCTGGCCGGCCTCGCGCCCGCCCACGGCGATGGCCAAGGCATCCTGCACGTCGCTGACATTGATGCCGAGGCGGGCGATCTTCGCCCGATCGATGCCGAGCGTCAGCATGGGTAGCCCCGTGGTCTGTTCGACCTTGACGTCGGCCGCGCCTGGCACCTTCTCCAACACCTCCGCGATCTCGCTGGCGGTGGCGTTCATCACCTCCATGTCGTCGCCGAAGACTTTCACCGCCACGTCCGAGCGTACGCCGGAGAGCAGCTCGTTGAAGCGCATCTGGATTGGCTGGGTGAACTCGTAGTTGTTGCCCGGCACCTTGCCGACCGCTTCCTGCATGGCGCCGACGAGATCGGCCTTGCTGCGCGTCGGATCGGGCCATTCGGATTGCGGCTTCAACATCACAAAGGTGTCGGCGACGTTGGGCGGCATGGGGTCCGTGGCGATCTCGGCCGTGCCGATCTTGGCGAAGACCCTGTCGACTTCGGGAAACGCCTTGATGGTCCGCTCCAGTTCTGCCTGCATGCCGATCGCCTGGGTAAGGCTCGTGCCCGGAATGCGCAGGGCGTGCAGCGCGATGTCGCCCTCGTTGAGGCTGGGCACGAATTCGGCTCCCATGCGGGTGGCGAGCAGCAGTGAGAGCGCCACCGCGACGGCCGCCATCGTCAGCACCACGGGCTGGTTCTCCATGGCGAGCCGGAACACCGGCTCGTAGCCGCGCCTGGCCCAGCCCATCAGGCGGTTTTCCTTCTCGGCCACCCTCTCGCCGATCAGCAGCGCCACGGCGGCGGGGATGAAGGTGACCGACAGGATCATGGCGCCCAGCAGGGCGGCCACCACGGTGAACGCCATCGGATGGAACATTTTGCCTTCCACGCCGGTGAGGGCGAAGATCGGCAGGTAGACCACCATGATGATGAGCTGGCCGTACAGGAGTGGCCGGCGTGCTTCGCGCGACGCCGCGAACACCTCATGAAAGCGCTCAACGCGGGTCAAAGGCCGGCCATGATGCGCCTGCGCGTGGGCGAGCCGCCGCACACAGTTTTCCACGATCACCACGGCACCGTCGATGATGATGCCGAAGTCCAGCGC